>JALQUL010000468.1 GCA_023260735.1 Limnohabitans sp.
TTTAGAACCCATGGAACGTTTGGTGTTTCAGTGGATGCTAGAGCACCCAGAATATGATGCTGATTTTTCTCATCTTGAACAAGCTTTGGCCAATATGGCTGAGGCCTCGGATAGTAAAGAAAACCCGTTTTTACATATTTCAATGCATTTAACCATTTCCGAGCAATGTTCAATTGATCAGCCGAAAGGAATTAGACAAGCAGTGGAATTGTTAACCGCCAAACGAGGTGATCTTCATTTGGCGCATCATGAGGTAATGGATTGTTTAGGACAAATGATTTGGCAAAGTCAAAGAAGTGGCCAACCCCCTGATGGCCATGCGTATTTAGAAGCCGTAAGAACTCGCGCAACTCAAGATACCAAAGGGTTTTAAGGTATGAATACAGAAAAAGCATCTGTGCCAACTTCCTTAGCAAGGCCACCTCAGTGGCAGGCTGGGCCACAAAAAGGTCAGTATAAACACAATTATTGGATAGTGCCCTTTGCAAAAACACAGCAAGCACCATGGCAAGCAGCCTTAAAGCAACTCAATCTTACTTTTATTCAACAAGCTTTTAGTCAAGTGTGCCGCTCTCATACCTTTCAAATATCACCTAATGCATGGAGCTCCTGCCATGAGGCGGCCAAAGCCTTTTTAATGGGTTGGCCAGAGCAAGATGGCTATTACCCTTGGGCAGCCCTCGATGCCAAGGCTCATACACAAATGCCTGCTAATTCCAATGCTTCTTATGCTTATTTACAATTAGGCCACTGGACCGTGGGCATGAACGAAGTGACCATGACTCCAGAGCATCAATTGCAATTAAATGAAGAAGAGTCAATGGCTTTATTCAACAGTATAAAAACTTTATTTGATCAACCAGACCAAGATTTAATTTATTGCAATCCCAATCTGTGGTTAGCTAAAGGTGATATGTTTAGAGGTATCAGAACTGCAGCCCCTTGCCGAGTGCAACAAAAAAGTTTACAAAATTGGCAAGACACTTCTGAAAAAGCCAGGCAAGCTAGGCGTTTGTTAAGTGAAATTCAAATGATGTTTTACACGCATCCAGTCAATGATCAAAGGCAATTTCTTCATTTATTACCCATTAATACGATTTGGATGACAGGAGCGGGTTCTTTACAAGATATATCAAGTGTCACTCATCACCCTCACGGCCCAGCTGATTTACCTATTCATATTCCAAGTTGTTTTGATTTAATGGCTACAGAACCCAGTCTAGACAATTGGTTGAAGGCATGGAGTGAATTGAATCAAGCAATCCTTAATCAACCCTATACACAGCCCACTCATATAGCCCTTTGTGGTGATGAGACCTGGACTTTATTAGAGTTAGGTGAGAAAAATAAATGGCAAAAATTAGTTGATTGGTTTCAGACTCCTGACTGGACTACACTTACATTAGAAACCACTAAATTATGAGAATTGAACAAAGAGAAACCTTACCTCGTGCCGCTTTTGTCCTAGAGCAATCGGGCATTCATCCTTTATTAGCACAACTGTATGCCTCTAGAGGAGTGCAAAATAAAGAGGAGCTCGAAGATGATTTAGCCAAACTTATTCCTCCCTCTGCAATGAAGGGTACACAAGAAGCCGCCCAATTATTGGCCCTAGCCATTACTCAAAATAAAAAATTGTGTATTGTGGCCGACTACGATTGTGATGGTGCAACTGCTTGTGCCGTGGGCATTAGAGGCTTGCGTTTATTAGGCGCCAAAAATGTTGATTTTTTAGTACCCGACCGTGTAGTAGATGGATATGGCTTAACCGCCTCTATTTCTGAGCGTGTCAAAGCGACAGGTGCTGACGTATTAATCACTGTTGATAATGGCATCGCTAGTATTGAAGGTGTAGAGGTAGCAAATCGCTTGGGCCTGCAAGTGCTTATTACCGATCACCACTTGCCAGCGGTATTTGATGGTGAAATTGTTTTGCCGCAAGCCAATGTCATAGTGAATCCGAATCAGCCCCATTGTGACTTCTCCAGCAAGTCAATTTCTGGTGTTGGGGTGATGTTTTATGTATTACTTGCCCTGCGTTCATTGCTTCGAAGTCAAGGGGTATTTGATACCAACAATCAACCCCGACTCGACCGTTTATTACCCTTGGTAGCACTAGGCACAGTTGCCGATGTGGTGAAGTTAGATCGCAACAATCGAGTGCTGGTGTCGCAGGGGTTAAAACGAATGCGAGCTGGAGTCATACCAGCAGGAGTTGCCGCCTTATTTAATGTGGCTAAAAGAGACGCAAAAGTAGCCACTACCTTTGATTTAGGATTTACATTAGGGCCTCGTTTAAATGCGGCGGGACGCTTATCTGATATGCGTTTAGGCATTGAATGTTTGATCACTGACAATGAAGTGACGGCACAAACCTTAGCCAAGCAACTCGATGAAATCAATCGAGAGCGCCGAGAAATTGAGGGCGATATGCGCATACAAGCGATGGAATATGCCGATTCTTTATTTGAAGATGAAGCAGATGCTCCACCGGTTATTTGTGTTTTTGACCCCGAATTTCATGAGGGGGTAGTAGGTATTGTGGCTTCTCGATTAAAAGATAAATTTCATAGGCCTACCTTTGTTTTTGCCAGTAGTGCAGCGCCTGGTAAAGAGCATGAGTTAAAGGGCTCTGGTCGTTCGATTGCAGGCTTTCATTTGCGTGACGCCCTTGATTTGGTAGTGAAGCGTCAGCCTGGTATTTTGCTACGATTTGGCGGTCATGCTATGGCAGCGGGTTGCACTTTATTAGAAGAGAATTTAGATTTATTCGAAGAGACGTTTCATGAGGTAGCACTTGAGTTGTTAGATGAGGCCAGTCTAGAACATACCTTGGTCACAGATGGTCCGTTACCAGTGGAATACCGCAGAGTTGATTTAGTCAATTACTTAGATCAGCAGGTCTGGGGCCAAGGGTTTGCAGCGCCGGTTTTTAGTGAAGAATTGCAGGTCATGTCACAGCGTTTGGTAGGCGAAAAACACCTGTCTTTAAAACTCAAACATGGCAAAGACTTAATTGATGGAATTTGGTTTGGTCGAACAGAGCCTTTACCCGAAATTGCACACTTAGCTTATCGTTTATTAGCGCAAGAGTTTAGGGGTGAAAAAAAGGTAAAGTTTGTCATTGAAGGTATTGAGTAAACTTATTTTCATAAGTCATTCACTATTGACCTTTTTTGGGGTGATAGTGAACGACGATGATGAAGTTAGAGTATTTCAAATACCTTTAGGGTGCTAATCGCTTGGCTAGATCAAAATTACTGTGCATTTCGTTTATTAACAATAGCTTGACCTAATTCAATAACCGCCATGGCGTAGTAACTGCTCCAGTTATAACGTGTAATGACATAAAAATTATCGGTACCTGCGACATAAGAGGCAGGATTAGGACCATTTTGTAATTCAATTAAAGCCAACTTGCCAGTGTGTGAACTAGCGGGGCTATTGAGCTCAAGTAAAGCGCCTTTTTCTTGAAAACTCTCAGGGGTAAATGAGGGTAATATATCGGCTGCTAAAAGTGCTGGCATATTGGCTGTTTCAGGATTGATTTTTACTGGGAAGTGGGTTGGCATACCTTTGACCCAACCAAAACTCTTAAAGTAGTTTCCTACAGAACCAATCACATCCGAAGTACTATTTTGTAAATCAATTTTTTGGTCACCGTCAAAGTCAACCGCGTATTTGCTAATGCTACTAGGCATAAATTGGGGCATTCCAATGGCACCTGCATAACTGCCTTTTACTTGTAGGGGGTCTGCTTGGTTGTGATGACTTAAGACTAAAAGATTTTCAAGTTCTTGTTTAAAAAATGCTTGACGTTCAGGGGCTCTGGGGTGGCTTGTCGGAAAATCAAAAGTAAGAGTGGCCAATGCATCAATAGTTCTAAAATTGCCCATTTGTTTACCATAAAGTGACTCTACTCCAACGATAGCCACAATAATTTCAGCAGGTACTCCATACACACGCTCGGCTTTTTCTATATCAGCCTGATTGGCCTCCCAAAAGCGTACACCACCCTCAATACGAATAGGATCAATGAAGCGACCGCGGTAGAGATTCCAGTTTTTGGCGACTCCAGCAGGGGCTGGCAAAATAAAACGCTTGACTTGATCAAGTTGTTTGGCTTGACCAATCACGCTTTTTACCCAATCAGCATTGAGATGAAGGCGTTGGGCCATTTCAGGCACCTGAGCCATCACATCAGCTCGTTCTGAATACGATGGAGCATAAATTTCATTTTGTGAATCGGTGTTTGATTGAAGATTTTGAGTGGTATTTTTTACACGCTTTTTGGGCGTATTATTTTTTTTAACAGCGCTTGTATTTTTTTGAGGTGTGACTGTATTTTTAGTGGGACTTGCTTGAGTAGTTTGACTAAAAACGGGGGAAATGAGTGCACAAGTAACCATTAATAATGTGCAAATACGGCTGACTGTAGGCATGGAATAGATTCGTTAATTAACAATTTTATAGAGTTTAACCAAATATTAAAGCATTCTATTTTTTTTCATAAATGAGCTGCATAAACCCTAGTTTTTTACCAAAATGTAGTTGAAATAGTTACTTTTTAGGGTTAAGCCCAATGGCTGAAGTTCATATGTACTCTTGGTTTCCGTTACACTCTTATCAAATGTTAGGCATTTAGTAGGAGACCCTATGGGGAAGACAGGTTTTTACACACATCCGGAATGCCGCAGGCACGAAATGGGCGAAGGTCATCC
The DNA here is from genome assembly GCA_023260735.1 of Limnohabitans sp. GTDB lineage: Bacteria > Pseudomonadota > Gammaproteobacteria > Burkholderiales > Burkholderiaceae_C > JALQUL01. The sequence goes on from JALQUL010000468.1 coordinate 4,722, forward strand.
CGAGTGTCCCGATCGTTTAGATGCCATTATTGACCGCTTACTGATTACCGGCGTGAGCGACGCCCTAGATGAACGGCAGGCTACACCCGTATCCATTCATGACCTTGAACTAGCGCACAGTAAAATGCATGTTGCTGCGATTAGGGGCTTACATGATGAGTTATTAGATGAACTTGCTGCAGGCGGGCCTCACTATATTCAAATTGATCCTGATACCCGTATGAATAAGCACACCTTTGCCGCTAGTTTGAGGGCTGCCGGTAGTGCAATAGCGGCCACCGATGCCGTTATTGCGGGAGAACTTGAAAATGCATTCTGTGCAATTAGGCCACCAGGTCATCATGCGGGACGCCAAGAGGCAATGGGTTTTTGTTTTTTTAACAATGTTGCATTAGCCGCTAAATATGCCTTAGAACGCCATCATTTAAAAAGGGTTGCTATTATTGATTTTGATGTGCATCATGGAAATGGAACCGAAAATATTGTCGCCAATGATGACAGAATTTTAATGTTGGGATTTTTTCAGCATCCTTTATTTCCTTTCAGTGGGCACGATAGTACGGCTAAAAATATAAAAAATACTCCCATCAATGCTTACTCACGTGGTGATGTAATTCGGGAGTTGGTGGAAATGGAATGGTTGCCACAGCTCAATAAGTTCCGCCCAGAAATGATTTTTATTAGTGCTGGTTTTGATGCTCATCGTTTAGATGATTTAGGTCAAATAGGCTTGGTCGAGCAAGATTATGTGTTTATAACCGAGCGCATTAAACAAGTGGCTAAAAGTCATGCCAAAGGAAAAATTGTGTCTTGTCTTGAAGGTGGCTATCACTTAGATGCTTTGGCAAGAAGTGTAGAGGCACATATTAGAGTTTTGGCTGACCTCTAAAATAATTTTTTGAGTTGAAATTCATTGATTGAACTCATTGATTGTTTTTCTATCTCGCTTCTCTTATTAGAATAGTGATTTGTTCCAAAGAGAGCCATTTATGCAAGAGCTATTAGAGTCTATAGCAGCTACCCCAATAAAATTAGCCATAGAAGTGTTATGGGTGTTGGGCTTTTTAGGCTTTGCCTTTTTAATTTCTTGGTGGTGGGGGCGAAAAAGTTCCAACGATTCTTTGTGGTTTGGTCAAAACATAATAGATGGAATTTTATTCCCTTTTGTGGCCTTTGCTTTTTGTTATGCGGCTTCCAAAAGTCCATTGATTAATCAACATATGGGGGCTGTTAGTATTGCAGTACCCATATTACTTAGCTTAGCTATTATTCGTTTAAGTGCTCGTGTTTTAAGCAACGTATTTCCTGGTTCAGCTTGGGCTAGCGTCATAGAGCAGTTTGTTTCTTGGGTGGCTTGGTTGGCAGCGATTGCATGGATAGGTGGTTTTTTACCTTTTATATTAGACGAATTAGACGCCATTCATTTGCAGTTTGGAAAAACCAAAATTTCAGTTAAAACTTTATTGGATGCTTTTTTAATCAGCGGTTTTGTATTAGTTTTAGTACTTTGGTTGACTAAAGAGTTAGAACAAAAAATCTTAAAAAACGCCTTAGATGATTTGTCTATGCGCAAAGTAGCTATTAATACTATAAGAGGTTCTTTACTTTTAATCGGCATGTTGTTTACTTTGTCAGCCGTTGGTGTTGACTTAACGGCCTTGTCTGTTTTAGGTGGTGCATTGGGAGTTGGTTTAGGCTTAGGTCTGCAAAAACTTGCGGCTAACTATATTAGTGGGTTTGTGATATTAATAGAGCGTAGCCTACGCATTGGCGATACGATTAATATTCGTGGTTTTGAGGGGGTGATTACCGACATTAAAACTCGCTATACCTTAATTAGAGCTTCTAACGGTAGAGAGTCCGTAGTGCCCAACGAAATGTTGTTAACAGAACGAGTAGAAAGTTTGTCTTTAGCCGACACGCTTATTTTGTTACAAAACACAGTAACTGTAACTTATGCCTCGGATCCTGAGCAGGTGCAATTATTGTTAGCTCAAGCCGCTAGTAGTTGTAAGAGAGTTTTGAGTCAACCTGAGGCGAGTGTACAGTTGTTAAAGTTAGGCAGTGAGGGATTAGAGTTTGTGGTGAATTATTGGATTGCCGATCCAGAAAACGGCCAAGGCAATGTGAGATCAGAGGTCAATTTTGCTATTTTAAAAGCACTCAAGTTAGCCAATATTGAAATCCCATTTGCCAAATCAGAAGTGGTGAATAGTAATTTGTAAAAGAAAAGATAGGGGCAAGAAAAAACCGCCTAAAAAAGCGGTTTTTAATTTTTCTGACAGCGCACCTTACAATGCGGCAGAACTCAGCTCAATGAATTAATCTGAATTCTGTGCGGTTGTGTTAATTTTAAAATGAAGAATTGAACAATCGCTAATTAAGCGGCTGCCAAAGCTTTCACTTTAGAGCTTAAACGGCTCTTATCGCGTGCTGCTTTGTTTTTGTGGAAAATGCCTTTGTCAGCCACTGTATCAACGATGGCTTGCATTTTTGAGAATAATTCAGTAGCTTTGGCTTTATCGCCAGTTAATACTGCTTTTTCAACGTTTTTCACTGCAGTGCGGTATTTTGAACGCAAAGAAGTGTTGGCGGCGTTGATTTTCTCGTCTTGACGAACGCGTTTACGTCCTGAGGCAAGGCGGGGGTTTTTCTTTTTTGGTTTGGTTGATGCCATGATTTATATTTCCTTAGTGAAAGTAGATGTTGTCAGAAAAGCCTAATATTATATCACTATATCCAAATTTAGCGCAAGTAATGCGGTTACCATCAACCATCCATTATTTGTTTACACAGTTTATTTATAAAAGCGAGTTTTTGTTGTGTCCCTAATTAAATCAGCTTCTGTAGTGTCTCTTCTTACGCTTGCATCTAGAGTCACAGGTCTTGTTCGAGACCAGTTAATTGCCGCTATTTTTGGAGCAAGTGCTTATACCGATGCTTATAACGTAGCTTTTAGAATTCCTAATATGTTTAGGCGCTTTTTTGCAGAAGGCGCTTTTAGCCAAGCTTTTGTTCCTAGTTTAGGCTATGCACAAAGTCAACAAGGTGATGCTTATGCTAGGCTATTTGTGGACAAAATCGCTACTGTTTTACTATGGGTCATGGTGGTGGTTTGTCTGATTGGTGTGGTCGGAGCTCCTTTTTTGGTTTGGCTAATAGCTGGAGGATTGCAGAAAAATCCACAGGCTTACGACGCTGCCACTTTAATGGCCCGCTGGATGTTTCCCTATTTAGGGCTTATTTCAATGGCAGGTTTGGCTGCATCAGTTTTAAACACACATAAACATTTTGCTATGGCTGCGGCTGCGCCTGTGTTGTTAAATGTCGCCATGATTGTAGCAGTCTGGGGTTTAGTACCCTTATTTCAAAGCTGGGGAATTTTACCTATTATGGCTTTGGCTGCAGGGGTAGTGGTAGGCGGTATTTTGCAGGTTTCATTGCAGTTTTATTCCTTATCTAAAATTGGTCGTTTTCCAAAATTTGGATTATCTTGGACTGCTTTTAAAACGGCTTATCAAGACCCCGCAACAAAGGGTGTTGCCCGATTATTTGTGCCTGCCTTATTAGGCGTTGGAGTGTCGCAAATTTCCCTCATTATCAATACCCAAATCGCCTCACGCTTAACGACTGGTAGCGTCACTTGGCTCAATAATGCAGACCGTTTAATGGAATTCCCTACCGCTATGTTAGGTGTGGCTTTAGGAGTGGTTTTAATGCCAAGGTTGTCGGCCGCAAAAGCAAAAAACCAAATTCAAGACTATAGTGCAATGTTAGATTGGGGTTTGCGTTTGGTAGTGGTTTTAGCAGTGCCCTGCGCAGTGGCTTTATTATTATTTGCATTGCCTTTAGCAGCGACTATTTTTCATTATGGAGCTTATAAAGCCTCTGATGTGCAACAAACCAGTTATGCCTTGCAAACCTATGGTGTTGGTTTATTGGGCTTGGTCGCAGTGAAGGTTTTAGCACCAGGGTTTTATGCGGGTAAAGACATCAAAACACCTGTCAAAATTGCAATAGTCGTATTAATTATTACGCAATTACTCAATTTAGTGCTGGTTCCTATTTATCAGCATGCGGGCTTGGCACTGTCTATTGCAATTGGTGCATTAATTAATGCTTTATGGCTACTAATTGGTTTAATTAAAAAAGGTTTATACCAACCTCAAAAAGGTTGGTGGAAGTTACTTTTGCAAGTGTCGCTAGCAAGTTCTGTAATTGCTGGAGTATTGTTTTATGCGTCTCAGCCTCAGCAATGGGGCTGGATTGACCCAGAGTCTAGTAAATTATTAAGAGTGGGCGTAATGGCACTTGTGTTATTAGTCTGTGCTTTAATTTATCCTGCTTGTTTATGGTTAACAGGGGTAAAAATAAAAAATTTACTTCGTCCAACGGCAATCTTGAATAAATAATTATTTTTGGGATGTTTTAGGCCCATGCTGCTTGAATTTCTTGATTGAAAGCATTCTTGCATGGGTTTATGCTTAAAATTTTGCTGTTAGCTGGGCAAAATTGTTGATTTATCAAGTTAATATAGTGAAGCAATTAAGTGAGTTGCCTTATCAATCAAGTTATTTCAATGACTAGATTGCTTTATTCGTTTTTTTAATTGTTTCAATTCATGTATCCATTACAGCAATCCATTACCGCTCTTGAATATTTCTCTGCTTTGGTTCATTGTGATGAGGGTTTTCCTTTGTTTGAGGTGGCTGCATGCTTGGCACATGACGAACATCCCGAGCTTAATCTCTTCGAGATGATGAACGAAGTGGATCATCTGATTAGGCGTCTAGAATTACAAATCCCAAAAACGGTTGAGCCGCTACGTAAAGTACAAATTCTCAACCGTTTTTTTTATCGTGAATGTGGATTTGCACCTAACCTTAATCATTATCACGATTCCGAAAACTCCTATCTCTCTTGCGTTATTCGTAATCGACGAGGACATGCAATTTCATTGGCATTAATTTGGATGGAGTTAGCCCAAGCAATTGGTGTAAGGGCTGCTTTGGTTTGTTTTAATAAAGAAATTTTAATCAAAGTATATCTACCCGACGGGCAAGCAATGCTTGAGCCCAATACAGGCTTTTCCTATAGCCGGCCAGAATTAGATGCCTTAATGGGAATGGGTAACGGAATAAAGGCTGAAGATGTCAAAAGGCGTGAGATGATGTTTGCCTTTTATTCATCCGATTTAATGCCCAGAATCATTGTTGAGAAATTGGCTTTACAGCTATGCCAGACTTTTGAAATGACCCAAGATTGGGCCAAAGTCTTATTGGTCATGAATCGAATGGTGGTTTTACTGCCAGATAAAATTGATTATTACCGCGAACGTGGTTGGGTTTATACTCGTCTAGGTGATGCCAGTCGAGCAGAGCAAGACTTTGAAATTTTTTTAGCAGAATCTGAAGAGGGGCCAGAGCATGAGGCAGTATTAAAGTGTCTACAAGATCTCAGGTCCTAAAGTTTTACATAGTGATTGAAAAGAAAAAAGACCTCTAGCGAGGTCTTTTTATATTAGAAGCAAAAATTTAAAAATAATGAGTTGAAAACAGAAGTGTTTACTGTTTTATTTCTAGGCTTTAGGCCTTAAGAAAGCTGGAATTGCATTAGCTTCAAACCATGCTTTTTGTTCATCGGCTTGTGCTTGACCACCAGGAGTACTTGGGTAGGTTGGTCTGAAGCCAGGCTGTGTTGCAGGGCGTAATGAGCTCGTAGGTAAAACACCTCTATTACCAGCACTTGCCATATTGAGTTTTCTTTGCATAGCTGCAGGAACACCTCGGTTGGCTAAGATGGCATTATTAGCATTGGCTAACGCACCGATTGCACCAGGTGCATATTCAGGTGCAATCCAGGCTAAAAGGTTGTCCCAATCGGCTAATTCGGTTTTAACGATTTCATTTTCCATATCAAAAATGGTCATACCTTGTTCAATACAATTGACATAGGCACGAGACTCTTTGATGGTGGCTAAGAGTTGAGTCTGATGAGCAGCCGCTAA
>JALQUL010000148.1 GCA_023260735.1 Limnohabitans sp.
GTTTATGGTGCCGGCAATCGGATTCGAACTGATGACCTACCGCTTACAAGGCGGTTGCTCTACCAACTGAGCTATGTCGGCACAAGTGTTATTGTAACCTCAAGTTTTGCTATTTTTTAGCTTCGATTGATATTTTTTTCAATTTTTTGCAAAACTAAAAAACTATTATTTGATACGTTTTAAATGAAAACCTTTAGAAGGTGACGGTGGTGGATTATCTGGATCGTCATGTTCAGACTCAGCCGCTTTTTTCTTCTTTTCAGGTTCTCTCGCTTTGGCCTCAAACTCAGTCATATCTATGTGAAAAACTCCAGGAAGGTCCATTTCAAAAGGGAATTCTTCTTCGTCATTATCATTGTTTTGAAACATGGTTTGGAGGGCTCTGAGCTGTTGCAAATAAACACCCTCTCCAGTCTCTTTAGCAGACAAAGAAATCACATTTTCTATGGGTACTTCAATAGTTTGTACTACCCCAGAAAATCTAGCCTGAAAACTCACCATTTCATTACTAATATTGAAGTTTCCAGTGGCATCATAACTAACATTGAGCACAATTTCGTTATTTTTAACAAATGGCCGTGGCACCTTCACAGTTGGAGAAGAGGCATCGACATGAAGATAAGGCGTGAGGCCTTGATCAATACACCATTGGTGTACTGCACGTAATAAGTAGGGATGACCACTTTCAGGTAACAAGAAACTCACGACTTTTCCTTTGTAAAATTAACGACGCATGACTTTTTCTGATGGTGTTAAGGCTTCAATATAGGCAGGACGAGAGAAAATTCTTTCTGCATACTTTAATAAAGGTGCTGCATTTTTACTCAATTCAATACCGTAAAAATCTAAACGCCATAATAAAGGCGCAATTGCCACGTCGAGCATAGAGAAATTATCGCCTAACATGAATTTATTCTTAATAAATACAGGTGCTAACTGAACTAAGCGGTCACGAATATGAGCACGAGCTTTATCTAAGGCTTGTGTATCGCCTTTGTTTTCACGTGACTCTAAAACTGTAACTGGGGCAAATAATTCTTTTTCGAAATTAAGCAAAAATAAACGTACACGCGCACGGTCTACTGGGTCACCTGGCATGAGTTGTGGATGCGGGAAACGCTCATCAATATACTCATTAATAATATTTGACTCATACAAAATTAAATCACGTTCTACAAGAATAGGCACTTGTCCATAAGGATTCATTAAGTTGATGTCTTCTTGTTTGTTATATAAATCTACATCACGGATTTCAAAATCCATGCCTTTTTCAAACAAGACAAAACGACAACGGTGAGAAAATGGGCAGGTTGTTCCTGAATACAACACCATCATAATGTCTAACTCCTAAAAAAATGAAAAAAGAGTGGGGAGCATAAAAGATGCTTTCCCACTCTGGACACAAAACCTTAAAAAGGCTTTGTCATCAATTACTTAGCTTATTTAATATCTTTCCAATAAGCTGCATTTAATCGCCAAGCAATAACTGCAAACATGAGTAAGAAGATTAACACGCCAACACCAATACGAGTGCGACTTTTTTGGGCAGGTTCTGCCATCCAAGCCATATAGGCAACCAAGTCACCAATGGCGTTATCGTATTGCGCTGGTGTCATGGTACCTGGAGTGATTTGTTTCCAACCAGTGAATTTATGAACTTCAACACCATGCTCTTTAATAGTTTCAAATTGTGGCTGACGATCACCTTGTAATTCCCATAATGCATGAGGCATAGCAATATTGGGGAATACCAAGTTATTCCAACCCGTGACCGTTGTAGGGTCTTGGTAAAAAGTACGCATATACGTGTAGAGGTAGTCAGAACCTGTACCGTTGGCACTCGCACGTGAACGCGCAACCAATGTTAAATCGGGAGGCACTGCACCAAACCAATCTTTAGCTTGTTTTGGATCAATGGTAGCTTTCATTGTGTCGCCGATTTTATCGGTTGGAAACAATAATTTATCCTTGATTTGTTGTTCTGTTAACTCAATGTCTTTTAAGCGATTGAAACGCATAAAGGCAGCAGAGTGACAGTTTAAACAATAATTGACAAACAACTTGGCACCATTTTGCAAAGCAGCCATATCGTTTGTACGGTTTGGAGCTTTGTCTAATGGAAAGCCACCACCGGAAGCCAAAGCGCCAGTTGCAAAGCTAAATGCAGCAAGACCAGCAATAAGTATTCTTTTAATCATTTGATGAATTCCTCTTACTTAGTGTGCTGTAAATGTAACGCGATCTGGAACTTGCTTAGGTGTACCAATCGTACTCCACCAAGGCATGAACAAGAAGAAGCCAAAATAAAACAATGTGCCTACTTGTGATACACGCTCACCGATAGGTGATGGTGCTTGAACGCCTAAATAACCTAATATTAAGAAATTAATAACGAACACACCATACAAATATTTGTGCCAATCTGGGCGGTAGCGAATGGATTTAACTGGGCTGTAATCTAACCAAGGCAAGAAGAACAGAATGATTACTGCACCGCCCATGGCAACAACACCCCAAAATTTTGCATCAATTGACAGCAACATTGCACAAATTACCAGTGCAACTACCACCAAAATACCTTTTAGCATGCCGTTGAATTTACCTTTAACTACAGCAAAACCTGCACCAGCTAAAACAATAGCAGCTAGCACATAGACCATTTCAGAAGTAATAGCACGCAACATTGAATAGAAAGGCGTGAAATACCAAACAGGCGCAATATGTAATGGAGTTTTTAATGGATCTGCAGGAATAAAGTTGTTGTACTCTAAGAAGTAACCACCTAATTCTGGTGCAAAAAATACAATGGCACTAAACACCATTAAGAATAAGCTAACTGCAAAAATGTCGTGCACGCTGTAATAAGGGTGGAATGGGATACCATCTAATGGAATGCCATTTGCATCTTTGTTGGCTTTAATTTCAATACCATCAGGATTGTTTGAGCCCACTTCATGCAAAGCAATAATGTGTGCAACTACCAAACCTAATAAAACTAAAGGCACTGCAATAACGTGGAAGCTGAAGAAACGATTTAATGTGGCATCGCCCACAACGAAATCACCACGAATTAACAAGGCGAGATCAGGGCCAATGAATGGAATCGCAGAGAACAAGTTCACAATAACCTGTGCACCCCAGTAACTCATTTGACCCCATGGAAGCAAATAACCCATGAAAGCTTCAGCCATGAGACACAAGAAAATGGCACAGCCAAACAACCATACCAACTCGCGGGGTTTACGATAGCTACCGTACATTAAGCCACGGAACATATGCAAATAAACCACTACGAAGAAGGCAGAAGCACCTGTAGAGTGCATATAACGAATTAACCAGCCCCATGGCACATCACGCATGATGTATTCGACGGAGGCAAACGCAACGTTTGCGTCTGGTTTATAGTGCATGACCAAGAAAATACCAGTCAAAATTTGAATGACCAATACTAATAATGATAATGAACCAAAAATGTACCAAAAATTAAAGTTTTTTGGTGCATAGTATTGACTCATGTGTTCTTGAACGAGCTTAGTAGCTGGGAATCGGTTGTCGACCCAGTTCAAGAGTTTTTCGCCTGCGGGGGCGTTGGGAGAAATTTCTTTAAATTCAGCCATTTTTTGTCCTAGTTGAAGCTATTGCTAAAGGCAAGTGATACAAGCGTTTAGAAATCAATATTTAGGCCGGTTTGTCTTCACCGATCAGTAAAACTGTATCGGACAAATACATATGAGGCGGAACAGGTAAGTTGTCTGGAGCAGGTTTGTTTTTAAACACGCGACCAGCCAAATCAAATGTTGAACCGTGACAAGGGCATAAAAAACCACCTTTCCAATTATCTGGTAAAGAAGGTTGTGCACCTGGTTGGAATTTATCAACAGGCGAACATCCCAAATGTGTACAAATTCCAATCGCCACCAAAATTTCTGGTTTGCGTGAGCGTGTTTGGTTAATTGCGTATTCTGGGGTGAATTCGGCTGGATTACGTTCGGATTTAGGATCGGCCAACTCTGGCTCGACTGCAGCTAAGCTTTTTAATTGCTCAGGGGTGCGTTTCATAATCCACACTGGTTTACCGCGCCACTCGACTGTGATGCGTTCACCGGGTTGTAGGGCAGAAATATCCACTTGCACAGCTGCGCCAGCCGCTTTGGCTCGCTCAGAAGGGCTAAATGAACTTACGAATGGTACGGCGACTGCGCCAGCGCCGACAACGCCAGCACAGCTAGACGCTATCAACCATGTTCGTTTACTTGAATCAACGGGCTGATTTTCAGGGGTGCTACTCATGGACTTCCTCAATGGGATAGGGCTTATAGGTCAACTGGTATTGTAACCGAGCCAAGGCCATGCTTCAAGCATGATTTATATCAATGTCGTATTGAGGTAAATGGTTGAGCAAGTCTGAATATTGGCTTACAAACGACAACACATTAAAATATCAAAAATAAAATTATGAGAATATGTTTTTTATTCTATTGCTT
>JALQUL010000073.1 GCA_023260735.1 Limnohabitans sp.
AAACGAATGGGTACCATAATGCCAAAAGCAAAGAAGAATTTTAAAAATCGGCTTCCTTTGAATTGATATTCACTTAGCGCCCAAGCCGCCATGGCACCAAATAAAACAATTAACGTTAATGACACCAAAGTAACGGTAAAGCTATTCAAAAACTGTGCCCATATATCGGCTTTAGCCATTACTTTACTGTAACCAATTAATGAAAAGGTTTCTGCAGTTGGAAAAGACAAAGGATCATCAAAAATAGCGACCCTTGACTTCATAGAGTTCATTAAGACCAATAAAATTGGGAACAAGGCCAAAACTGTATAGCTGAGTAAAACAATATGTATGAATAGCTGGCTTGAAAAAACCGAGCTATTATTGAGTTTGACTTTTTGATGTTTATTGAGTTGCATAGTCATCGTATTCGTCCTAAATGGCATATCGTTTTAAACGACTTTGCACCAAAATAAAATAAGCACCAATACCTAATAAGATGACTAAAAACATTAAAGTAGCTACTGCAGCACCCATAGTAGGACTAGCCACCTGTGATTGATAACCAAAAAATGTTCTATAGAATAAAGTACCCAGAATGTCGGTACTGTAGTTAGGCCCAGCCAAACCACCCTTAACGGTATAAATTAAGTCAAATGCGTTAAAATTAGCTACAAAAGTAAGAATTGTGACCAAACCTAAAGTAGGCCAAATTAGCGGTAAGCGAATTTCCCAAAAGACTCTCCATGGACCAGCACCTTCTACTACAGCCGCCTCTATAATATCTTCAGGTACTGCTATCATGGCAGCATAAATTAGCATCATGGGAATACCCACATATTGCCACACAGACATGAGGGAAAGTGTATTAAGAGCCGTTGTTTCAAGCCCCAACCAAGGCTCAAACCAATCTTGACAACCAACTATGCCTAATAAGGATTCCGATACGCCCCATAAAGGAGACAATATCACTTGCCAAATAAATCCTACAATCACGACAGAAAGCAAAGTAGGTAAAAAAAACAAGGTGCGATAACCAGCTGAAAACCGAACCCCTTTTAATGAAAGCAGTGCCGCTAACATTAAACCAATCGGATTTTGCACCAACATATGTATTGCAAAAAACTTAAAATTATTAAGCATTGCATTCCAAAAAGAAGCTGACCATTGCGGGTCATTTAGAATGACTAAATAGTTTTGAAAACCTGAAAAAAACAAGCTTCCATCTTCTGCGGGCGAATACAAACCCAAACGTAGGGTATCTAATAATGGCCATGCACTAAAAATGGCATATATCAGGAAAGCTGGGGCTAAAAAAACCCACAACTGCCAAGTTTTCCCTTTGTCCATATTATTTCTTTTTTATCACTAACAATTAAAGACCATTTACAGATTGTTGGCAAGTAACCTAAATAAAAGTTTTGTGGCCACTTGCCGCTCGAGCAACGCTAGGCTAACAGTTTAAGAATTCATTTTCACAATCGAATCCTCTGCTTTAAACTATTAGCCTTCGCCGCACCTCTTTATTGACTTGCTGGTTTGTACCATTTTACAAATCCAGTATGAATTTGATTAGCGGCATCTTTAGGAGCCATTTTTAAATTCATGACCTGAGAACCTACGTTCCACAATTCATTTTCCATGCTTGGTGTACCACGGCTCATGATTTGTGCATTTAAACGAATAGTGCTTTTGCATTGTTTGCGCCAGCTAATCATTTCTTTAGCGACTGGGTTTTTCACATCTACCGCGTGGTTAGATAATGAAAAGAAACCAGTATTTTTATTGGTGTAGATATCAGCAAATTCTTTGCTACCCAACCACTCTAAAAACACCTTGGCATCGGCTTTATTTTTACTCTTCGCATTAATGCCCATGCCCATATCGGTATGGTCAGAAATATAACAAGTGTCACCCGCCTTTTGTACTGGTGGTTTAAAAGCACCAAAGCTTAAACTTGGGTCTTTTTCAAAGAATGAAATATCCCATGAACCGGTTGGGTAAATCGCTGCTCTTCCAGAGGCAAATAAATTTTGTGAATCACCATAGGTTTGAGCCTGGTAGCCTTTAGACATATATGGAGCCCATTTGGCCATAGTTTCAAAAGTACTAACAAATTCTGGATCGGTGAATTTTTTCTTACCCATTAATAAAGCTTGACGGCCTTCCTCACCTTTCCAACGGTTGGCACCTATGCTGGTAAAAACGATTTGGTTGGTTTCCCATTGATCGGCAGTGCCTAAAGCCAAAGGGGTAATTTTATTGGTGGCCTTGATTTTGTCTAACGCGGCAAAAAACTCAGCTTCTGTGTTGGGAGCTTTAAGTCCTAAATCGGCAAATATTTTTTTGTTATAGAAAAAACCGTGAATAACGGAAGCCATTGGCATGCAGTAAGTTGATTTTCCATCATCGGTCTGCCAAGCCACTTTAGCTGAAGCAGGGAAATTTTTCATGCCTGCGGCAGAATCCACTGCATCGAGGTGGCCTTTTTTAAATAAATCAAGAGATACATCGAATGGACGACAAGTGATTAAATCGCCAGCTGTTCCAGCACTTAATTTGGCATTAATGGCAGAGTTGTACTCGGGAGGAGAAGTTGGAGAAAATTTAACCTTAATATTGGGATGGGCTTTTTCAAAAGCCGGCAAAATAATTTCTTCCCATTGAGCCTTATCGTCAACCCGCCAGCTTTCAATAATAAGATTACCTGCATTAGCGACAGTGGCACCTAACAAACCAACAGCAATAGCTGCCATTCGATATGTATGAGTCATGATTCGAAAGTTCCTTACTAAATTTTGAAAAACACTTCGGAAAATAGAGTAAATTATGTAACCAATTATTGATGCTAGCAGTAATTATTCTGTTATAAAAATGTATTTTTTGATACTTAAAAACTTTGTTATACGTTGATAAAAAATCAAAAAACATTTCATAAATTGAAACGAATTCATGCCGTTTACGTTAATGGTCAATAATTACTAAAAGTTTCCACACCCAGACTCAATTTTAATCACCAAAATTGATCATATAGTTGTCTAGCTTACGTGAAAATCAAATATTGGGAAAGTTCAAATTTTATTTTGATAATGGCGTATATATTATTGATTTTATTGAATTTTTTAGAAAATCAAACAATTTATCAATTACAAATCATTACGTAAGAAAATAAAAATCCTTATAAATTGTGATAATTTTACCGATGAAAAATTCTCTATTTTTTACCTAAAATTACATTTTGAAACAAAAATAATCCCATAAAGTTATTTTTAATTAATTTTAAACATCAAAAAATGATTAAGGGAGTTAAATTTTACTTCCTTGCAATAAAGTTTCTTGCAATTCAAGGTCTTGGTTCAAAATAACACAATCGGCAAATGCATTTTTTTGTAAGATGCCTCGGTCTAAAATGCCTAGATGCTGAGCGGCAAAACTTGATACTCTTAACGAGGCTTGCTCTAAATTTATACCCAGTACATTTACTAAATTTTTAAAAGCTTGATTCATACAAAGCGTAGAACCCGCCAAAGTCCCATCTTTTAAACGTACGCCGCCCATACATTTATATACTTTATGTCGTCCTAACGAATATTCACCATCAGGCATACCTGCTGCTGATGTGGAGTCTGTTACGCAGTAACAATTAGGAATAGAGCGTATAGCCACCTTTAAAGCACCAGGGTGAACATGTAATAAATCAGGAATGATTTCTGCATATTGGGCATGAGCTAAAGCAGCCCCCACCATACCGGGCTCTCGGTGATGCAAACCTGACATCGCATTAAATAAATGAGTAAAACCAGTTGCTCCCGCTTGCAAGGCTTGAACTCCTTGTTCATAGCTACCAGAGGTGTGGCCAAGCTGCACTCTTATACCCAACTCAGTAAGCTTTCCAATTAGCTCCATATTGTTATCAGTTTCGGGGGCTAATGTAATTAATTTTATAAGGGCTAAACGATTGAGCTGATCAATTTCTTCAAGGCTAACAGGCCTAGCAAATGCAGGTTGCGCTCCTAACTTGCTCTCGCTAATATAGGGTCCCTCTAAATGCACTCCTAATACATGAGCACGCTTAGGCGAAAAACTAGAAGGCCTTGCCATGGCTTGGCCAATTGCTTCAAATGCTGCAAGCAAATCCGTTTGCGGGGCGGTCATGGTGGTCGCTAAAATACTAGTGGTGCCATGTTCAGCATGAATTCTGGCTACTTTATTGACCGCATCGCCCCCCTCCATAATGTCATACCCTGCACCACCATGTACATGCAAATCAATAAAGCCAGGTAAAATGATGGCTTGGCCATTTTCTCTTGCCACTTCTGAACTGATGGAGTTGCCTTGCAAATGACTAATTCTGCCCAACTCATCCCACTCTATTGAACCCTTTATAAAACCTTGTGAAGTTAAAACATTACCACTGATGCGATTATTGGCAACAGGTACAGCAGAACTCATAAGACACTCCTTTTAGAAGTTTTGATTATATGGATAAGCCACTTAAAAGCCATTAGCTCGCTGATAGAAAAGAGCTAAAAACACCATTAGCCGCTCTTACACCACTAGCTAAACAAGCCGTTAATAAATAACCACCAGTGGGGGCATCCCAATCGAGCATTTCACCAGCAAAAAATAAGGACGGATTTTTTTGAGCCGATAAGTCAGAAGTAAGTTGCTCAAGACATAGTCCACCCGAACTACTAATTGCCTCTTCAATTGGGCGAGGTTTTAATAAAACCAATGGTAAAAATTGAATGGTTTTGGCCACCAAAGGCATATCCTTTAACTGTTCTTTATTAAGCACTTCAAACAATAAAGCCGCTTTAACACCTTCAATACCTAAACGCGATTTAAGATGATTAGAAAAACTCTTACTCCCCTTGTTTTGCATAAGGGCATGAAGCACTTTTTCGTAACTCATATCGGGTAATAAATTAATGCCGACCGTAGCATATCCTTGCTGACGAATGACTTGGTTAATAAAGGCAGAAGCAGCATAAATTAAACTACCTTCTATGCCAGTAGGTGTGATAACAAACTCACCTTTTTTATAAAATTTTTCAATCTGATTGAACTGTAGTTCTAAGGCTACCGATTTCAAAGCTGCACCAGCATATTTTGGGTTGATGAAGCTAGTCCACGGCGTTTTTACTTCAAAACCACAATTACTGGCTTCTAGAGGGTGTACGTGGTAATTTTCAGCTTTTAACCATGATTGCCAGTGCCCATTCGAGCCCAACTTTGGCCAACTTGCACCGCCCATCGCCATTACAATTACATCGGCTTGCACCTTCACTTTGCCAGTGTCTCGGTGTTCAAATTCTAATTGCATACTTGCCTCATTAAAACCCACGCACTGATGTCTCAAATGAAAGTGAACTGATTGCCCACTTGAAGGGAAACGTAA
The DNA here is from genome assembly GCA_023260735.1 of Limnohabitans sp. Taxonomy (GTDB): domain Bacteria; phylum Pseudomonadota; class Gammaproteobacteria; order Burkholderiales; family Burkholderiaceae_C; genus JALQUL01. The sequence goes on from JALQUL010000073.1 coordinate 5,381, forward strand.
CTCATGTAACCAAGCGCGAAGCAAGGGGGCTGCCTTCATTTCTTCGGGGAAAACTCGCCCAGAACTACCCACAAATGTAGTAATACCTAAATCGGCTGCCCACTTTCTGCATTCGACTGCACCAAAATCATTGAGCCATTCTTGAACTTGTGTGGGGCAATTTCCATTTAATTGTGCAGGATTTTGCGAATTACTATATCTTGAATCAAAAGTGGCTTTTGGTTCTGAATGTGTAAGATTTAAGCCACCAATCCCTGCCAATAAAAACTTACGCCCCACATTTGGCATGGAATCATAAAGATGAATTTCGAAAGCGCATACCTGTTTGTTTTGAGCCCTTGCATTCTTTTCAAGTTGTAACAACTGATAAGCGGTCATTAATCCTGCAGGGCCACCGCCTACAATTACAATTTTTTTTATTTGCATCCCAAACTCGTCTAATTTCTTAAACGTCCATCATAAACCAGGAGCACTTGATTTTTTACTTGTTTTATAGACTGCAAACCAATGTGTCTAGCCAATAATCAGTTGAAGTCTTTACAAACGACTAAAATAGTCGGTAAAAATCAAAATAATGACGCTTTTTATCATATTAACTGTCAAATGCTTGGTTAAAGTGAATCATCTTGTCAGACTTTGTTAAGGCATTTTTGTCGCCTTATAAAAAGTTTTGACCTATTCAAGTCTTTATTAACTTTGAAGTTTTAAAAAAGGAATATTAGTATGAATAACGAAGTCATTGTTACTTGTGCATTAACTGGTGCTGGCGATACAGTAGGTAAAAGCCCTCATATTCCAGTCACTCCAGCGCAAATTGCGGCTGCGGCAGTAGAAGCTGCACAGGCTGGTGCAACTGTAGTGCATTGCCATGTTCGCGACCCAGAAACCGGCAAATTTAGCCGTGATGTGAACTTGTACAAAGAAGTAGTTGACAGAATTCGTGATACCGGTGTTGATATGATTATCAACTTAACCGCTGGTATGGGTGGAGACCTAGATATTGGCCCTGGCGAAACTCCCTTCGATTTTGGCCCCAACTGCGATTTAGTAGGCCCGCTAGAGCGCCTCAAGCATGTAGAAGCACTTTTGCCCGATATCTGTACCCTCGATTGTGGCACATTAAATTTTGGTGATAGCGACATGATTTACGTATCTACACCTAACGCCCTTCGTGCGGGCGCTAAACGCATCACTGAGCTCGGCGTAAAAGCAGAACTAGAAATTTTTGACACTGGTCATTTATGGTTTTCTAAACAAATGATTAAAGAAGGTTTATTAAAGGATCCGATTTTTCAATTGTGCTTAGGTATTCCTTGGGGTGCACCCGCCGACACCACCACCATGAAAGCGATGGTCGATAACATCCCAACTGGTTCTGTATGGGCTGGCTTTGGCATTGGTCGTGCACAAATGCCAATGGTGGCACAAGCCGTTTTATTGGGTGGCAATATTAGGGTGGGTCTTGAAGACAATATTTGGTTAGACAAAGGTGTCTTTGCCACCAACGGCTCTTTAGTCGAGCGTGCTGTAGGTCTTATCGAACGTATGGGTGCAAGAGCGTTAACGCCAGAAGAAGGCCGTGCCAAAATGGGCCTTACTAAACGTGTACGTTAATTAGATCTTTTTTAATCAATTTTTTCTTATCATCATGAACCTTATTCAAGATATTCAAGTTTTTGCCGCCATTGGTAGCGGTGTGATTGGCAGTGGTTGGGTGGCTCGTGCTTTAGCACACGGCCTTGACGTAGTGGCATGGGATCCTGCCCCTGGAGCAGAACAACAATTGCGCTCTAGAGTCGCTAAAGCCTGGCCTGTTTTAGTTAGCAAAGGCGTGGCAGCAGGTGCTAGCCTCGATCGTTTACGCTTTGCAAGCACTGTTGAAGAATGTGTCAAAGATGCTGACTTCATTCAAGAAAGTGCCCCAGAACGTCTTGAACTGAAAATTGAACTTCATGAAAAAATTGGCAAAGCAGCCAAACCCAACGCTATTATTGGCTCCTCTACTTCTGGCCTGCTCCCTTCTGATTTTTACGCCAAATGCGCTCACCCAGAACGCTGCGTAGTGGGCCACCCTTTTAACCCTGTTTATTTATTACCTCTGGTTGAAGTGGTGGGTGGTCAACATACTGCCCCAGAAACTATTCAAGCGGCCATTGGCATTTATAAAAAACTCAGCATGAAACCACTGCACGTACGCAAAGAAGTACCAGGCTTTATTGCCGACCGCTTACTTGAAGCCATGTGGCGTGAGTCACTTCATTTAGTCAATGACGGAGTCGCTACTACCGGTGAAATTGATGATGCCATCAGATATGGTGCTGGTATGCGCTGGTCATTTATGGGCAGTTTCTTAATTTATACCTTGGCCGGTGGCGACGCTGGTATGCGACATTTTATGGCGCAGTTTGGACCAGCCTTAAAACTCCCATGGACCAAATTAGAAGCACCTGAATTAACCGATGGTTTAATTGATGCAATTGTGGATGGCAGTGCCGAGCAACTAGGCAGTCATAGTATTGCCGATCTAGAGCGTTATCGTGATGACTGCTTAATAGCAGTTCAAGAAGCGATTGCTGCCACTAAACGTAAACACGGAATTTCTGAAGATGAATAAAATTGGCCAGTTCAAAGACGGCTTGTTTTGCACTTGGAGTGGACCTATAAGTTCAGAATGGGTGGACTATAACGGCCACCTCAGAGATGCCTTTTATATGCTGATTTTTTCCTACGCCTCTGATGGTTTTATGGATTTGATTGGCTTAGACGAAGCGGGACGAAATGCTAGCCAGCGTACCATCTACACCCTTGAAACACATCTTAATTATTTATTAGAAGTGAAACAAGGTGGGCAATATGCTGTCATGTCACAAATTCTAGCGACCGATAGCAAAAGGGTTCGATTGTTTCACAACCTTATCAATCTAGAGACGGGTGTGAACCACGCCACTAATGAACAGGCCCTTATGCATATTGATCAAACCGGTCCTAAAGCAGCTGTTTTTAACCCCGATGTGGCGCAAAAATTAGCTGATTTAGCATTGCCACAAAACAATATGTCTTGGCCTGAAAATGCCGGCCGTGCCATTACTTTTGGCTCAAAAAAATAACTCCATCAATGAGGTTAAATTAAGTTATGTCTCAACACCGTTTAACCACCCCACTTGAGGGGGTTCCTGCTTCCATTTGGGAC
>JALQUL010000323.1 GCA_023260735.1 Limnohabitans sp.
CTGAAAAATATTTTATATAAGACGAAACGGGAAATGTCGGATGGAGTATTCGTAGATTAACTCTTTCTGTCTTTTCTCAAAATTGGCTTGTATATTTGTTTGTCTTAAAGAATTACTTTCAAATCTTAAAAGTTTTGCAGAACTTCTTTGACACGTTTTTATTCTAAAGAGCAATTCTTAAGACGCTCTTAAAATAGGTCTCATGTGCTGAACAATAAACATTTCACACCACCAATAGTTGATCTAACTCAAAGTATTGGTTATTAATCAATTACTGAAGAAGTGAGGACCTTCTGTATTGACAAGCCCTATTTTTGATTTTTAATTTTCTATTTACCAATACAAAAACTGGTAAATATATGACCCAATAAATCATCGGCAGTGAGTTCGCCAGTGATTTGGCCCAAAGCGTTTTGGCACAATCTTAATTCTTCTGCGGCTAAATCTAATTGTCCCAATTCAGTCAAATGAATACCGGCTAGCTCTAAATGTAAATCGACCTGTGCTAAGGCCTGCACATGACGTTCACGAGCCAAAAATAAACCTTCTCCATTATTTTGCCAACCTGCTAGTTGCAATAACTTTTGTCTTAATAATTCTAGACCTTGCCCGGTTTTAGCAGACAGCATTAAGTGATGTTGCCTAGTAGCATCTGGCTGGCTTTGTTCTGGTGCATGACTAACTAGTGTTTCCCACTGCTGGGCTAATACTAAATCATGCTGACCTTGCACTGCTTGCGAGGCCTCTATAGAGTCCAGTTTATTCCAAACATGCACCACGGCAACATTGGTGGTTATTGCATTTTCTAATTGTTTGGCAATGGCTAAATCGGCTTGTTGATAATTTTCTTGCTCTATCGAGTTAGCACTTTGCCAATGACTTAAATCATGCAAAAATAAAACCAAATCAGCTTTATAAATTTCATCCCAAGCTCTTTGTACGCCAATTTGTTCGACTTCATCGGTGCTGTCACGCAATCCTGCGGTATCCACAATATGCAGCGTCACACCTTCAATTTGAATCGACTGAGAAATTTTATCGCGCGTAGTGCCTGCTATAGGCGTCACAATGGCTAACTCGGCTCCTGCCAATGCATTGAGTAAAGAAGACTTTCCAGCATTGGGCTGGCCTGCAATCACTACCGTTAAACCTTCTCTTAATAAGGCACCTTGTTTAGTTTTAGCAGTGAGTGTGAATAATTGCTGTTGCAAAGCCAGAAGTTGGTCTTTTAATTTAGTTTGGGCTAAAAAATCAATTTCTTCTTCGGGAAAATCAATGCTAGCCTCCACCCAAATTCTTAAATGAATAAGACCCTCTTTGAGCAAGTGCACTTCTTTAGAAAACACCCCCGATAGAGATCTTGTTGCACTTCGGGCGGCCGCTTCTGTGCTGGCATCAATAAGATCGGCGACTGCTTCGGCCTGAGCTAAATCTAGCTTACCGTTTAAAAAAGCACGTTGGGTAAATTCACCTGGTTGAGCTAAGCGTATATATTGCAGATGTTTTTGCTGCGACTGCTTAGCAGCATTTATACACCTTGCCAATAAAAGTTGTAAAACAACAGGTCCGCCATGAGCTTGTAGCTCTAATACATCTTAACCGGTAAAGGAATGAGGGGCGGGGAAAAAAAGGGCCAAGCCCTGATCTATGGCTTGGCCAGTTTCGTCTTGGAAAGATAAATAATGAGCTTGTCTTGGCAACAAGCTTTGACCACAAATTTGTTGGGCCAAGCCCATTAAATCGGGACCTGAAACTCGCACAATACCGACGGCACCCCTACCTGGGGCGGTTGCTATCGCAACGATGGGGTCGGCATTGTGCTGCATATCAAACCTGCTAAAGTTTATTTAAACTTTGGTAAGTTAAATTGTGGTGGCACTCCCATACGCACGTTAATAACCCACTGCTGAATAATTGACAAAGTATTGTTAGTAATCCAGTACAAGACCAAACCAGCTGGGAAGAAGAAGAACATGACAGAGAACGCCAAAGGCATAAACCACATCATTTTGGCTTGTAATGGATCAGGGGGAACCGGATTCAAAGCAGTTTGCAACAGACTGGTTAAAGTCATGATGAAAGGCAAAATGAAATAAGGATCTGGCGCTGATAAATCTTGAATCCATAAAATCCATGGGGCATTACGAATTTCAACCGAACTTAACAACACCCAATACAAGGCAATGAACACTGGAATTTGAATCAACATTGGGAAACATCCACCCAATGGGTTGACTTTTTCCTCACGGTAGATTTTCATCATCTCTTGTTGCATTTCTTGTGGCTTATCTTTTAGACGCTCACGCATTGCTTGAATACGTGGGCCTACTGCTTTCATTTTGGCCATACTAGAGTAGGCCTTGGCATTAAACCAGTAGAAAGCTGCTTTTAATAAAACCACCAAAGCAATAATGGACCAGCCCCAGTTGTTAATAATGGTGTGTAACCAATATAACAAGGCATAAAGTGGCTTAGCCAAAATAGCAAACCAACCATAGTCTTTGACCAAACCTAAACCAGGAGTGATTTGTTCAATCTTTTTCTCTTCTTGTGGACCGGCAAACAAGGTGGCTACCATTTCTGTTTTTGCACCAGGTGCAACTAATCCCATAGGAGCAATCATGGTGGCACGATAACAGCAATCGGCTAAGCTAACACCATCTAAAGCGACGCCATCAAGGTTAATGGTACGCTTTACACCTTCAGGCAAAATCCAAGCACTTGCAAAATAATGCTGCACCATGGCTACATAGCCATTGGTCGCTTCTTTTTCATAAGTAGCTTTGTCTTTTTTTACATCAGAAAACTCTACTTTTTGGAAGTGTTTGGCTTCAGTATAAACAGCAGGACCTGTAAAAGTTGAGTAGAAAGAAGACTCACCCGGTAATTTATTACCGTCACGAACCAACTGAACGTACAACTCAGGATTAACAGGCGTACTACCCAAATTTTGTACTTCATGTTTCACTGCAATGGCATATGAACCACGAGTAAAGGTATAAGTTTTAATCAGTTTTAGGCCACCTAATTCGGGCGACTCGAACTTCACTACCAAACTATCTTGGCCCGCTTCTAGGCTGCGAGGGCCATCTAATAAGGTCATGACTTGTGCATGATTAGGGTAACCAGCACCTTTTAAGCCTGTTTGAGCCACGTAATTACGGTTACTGCTTTTATCAAATAACAGCACATTGTTTTTAGTACTACCGGTTTCTTTATGATTTAAGAACTCAGCATAAAC
>JALQUL010000479.1 GCA_023260735.1 Limnohabitans sp.
TATAGGATAGAGGCAATTTAGTAGCGAATAGAACACAAATTGTGTTGCACTGATGCAACTTTTAACTGTTTTCGCATAGATTGTTTCAATAAAAAAAATAGTAGTTATTTATGGATTCATATGAATTATTTGTTTGCATAGTGCAAAATAACTATATAAAAATACAAAAGAACATTAAAGCTTTTAGAGTAGTTAATTAATAAAATAAGGATAAAAAATGATTGAAAAAGCAATTTTAGGATTCGATGAGGCTTTAAAAACCATTTACGGTCACCAACATAGTCGAACTGCCTATCCTGGTCAGCAAGTTAAAAAAACTCAAAGTGCCCAAGAAATAGGCAAAACCATTCTTAATGAAGACGAAAAAAAATTAGCCGCAGCACTTATGAGGGTCAATCACGTAGGAGAGGTCTGCGCTCAGGCTTTGTATAACGCACAAGCTTATGCCACCAAAGACATGGCATTACAAAAACATTTTAAAGAGGCTGCAAAAGAAGAAGGTGACCACTTGGCTTGGACTCGGCAGCGTATTGAAGAGTTAGGTGGCAGAACGAGTTTACTCAATCCGCTTTGGTATGCTGGCGCTTTTGGTTTGGGATTGGTGGCTGGCCGTTTTGGCGATAAGGTGAGTCTAGGTTTTGTGGTGGAGACCGAAAAACAGGTAGAGGCTCATTTAGATGAGCATTTAAACCGTCTGCCTGCTCAAGACGTGGCTTCTAGAGCAGTAGTGGAACAAATGAAGCAAGACGAAATTAGACATGCCAAAGAAGCGCAATTAAAAGGCGCAATTGAATTACCTCTACCAGTGAAAGGCTTAATGAAAGTGGCCGCCAAAGTGATGACTACGGTGGCGCACCAAATTTAATTATATGGTTGTAATTAACGCTTAGTTGCTTAAGCAGTAATTTCAAAGCTAGTGCTTATTTCGGCCGTTTTGCCTAACATAATGCTAGCTGAACAATACTTTTCATGGCTTAAAGCAATTGCTCGCTCTACTGCGCTAGGGACTAAATTGTCACCCGTCACAATAAAGTGCATATTAATTTTAGTAAAAACCTTGGGTTCAGTTTCAGCTCGTTCGGCTTTTATTTGTACGGTACAGCCTTTAACCGCTTGTCTGCCCCGTTTTAAAATTAAAACTACGTCATAAGAGGTGCACCCGCCCATACCAGCGAGTAATAACTCCATGGGACGGGCCGCTAAATTTTTCCCTCCATTTTCTGGCTTTAGGGGGTCTGGGGCACCGTCCATATTTAAAATATGACCACTTCCAGTCTCTGCAATAAAGCCCATGCTAGATTGAGTACCTAGGCCACCTGTCCAATTTACTGTGCATTCCATTTTTTTGCCTTAAAAATTCAATAAAAGAATCATAAATATTTTGACATGTAAATTGCTATAGTTATAATAATATTCTTTTTTAAATAGCAAAAAAGCTTATTTACTAGAGATAAAGACTTAATCTAAACTTGCGAACTCTTATTTCATCAATCAAAATAGACAAAAAAAATCAAATTTTTATAAATGAATGTTAGGTGTGTTTTGTTTGTGGTTTTTTAGGTATTTTGTCTCGATTTGTTGCTGAATATCCTTTAAGGGGTCTGTTGCAATGCAACATTATTCGATATACTCATTACATACACAGATTGTTTTTGTGTGCTAATTGTCTCCTCCATCCTCTGAAAAGATGGATTTTGCCTCGAAGTCTTAAAAGCTTCGGGGCTTTTTTTTGTAAAAATTAGGTCCCAAAAAATAAAATAGAAGCTTTAATGTAATTTAGTTACTTAATCACCGTTTATCATTGGAGGGCTATGAATACGACACACAATACCCCCCTTACACCCGCCGACTATCTCATCAAAATCTTAAATGCCAAGGTTTATGATGTGGCAAAAAAAACAGATTTACAACTTGCCCGCAATTTAAGTGCACGAATTAATAATACGGTACTGTTAAAGCGCGAAGACCAACAATCAGTTTATAGTTTTAAAATTCGCGGTGCCTACAATAAAATGGCTCACTTAAGTCCAGAAGCCCTGGCAAAAGGAGTTATTTGTGCGTCTGCTGGCAATCATGCACAAGGTGTTGCCTTGTCAGCATCTAAGCTCAAAGTACGAGCTATTATTGTGATGCCAACTACTACTCCTCAGGTAAAAATTAATGCAGTGCAGGCCTTAGGTGGCGAAGTAGTTTTACATGGCGAAAGTTATACGGATGCCTACAATCATGCAGTTCAATTACAAGCACAACACAACTTAACCTTTGTACATCCCTTCGATGACCCTGAAGTGATTGCAGGCCAAGGCACCATCGCTATGGAAATATTAAGTCAACATCAAGACCCTCTTGATGTCGTGTTTGTTGCCATTGGAGGTGGCGGTCTTATTTCTGGCGTGGCCAACTACATTAAGGCAGTAAGGCCAAGTATTAAAGTGGTAGGAGTACAAATGAATGACTCCAACGCTATGTTACTTTCTGTCGAGTCCAAGCAGAGAGTCCAACTCAAAGATGTAGGTATTTTTGCAGACGGCACGGCAGTTCGTTTGGTTGGTGAAGAAACTTTTAGAGTGGCCAATAATTTAGTTGATGAATATATTGTGGTGAATACCGATGAAGTGTGTGCAGCCATTAAAGATATTTTTATAGATACTCGTTCTATAGTCGAGCCGTCTGGTGCAATGGCAGTAGCTGCCGCCAAACAATATAGTCAAAAATATAATTGCCAAGGACAAACATTTGCGACCATTTTGTGCGGCGCTAACATGAATTTTGATAGGCTTCGTTTTGTGGCAGAACGAGCCGAAGCCGGTGAAGAACGAGAAGCCTTATTTGCAGTGACAATTCCTGAAGAACGCGGCAGTTTTAGACGGTTTTGTGAGTTAATTGGCGCGTTACCAGGAGGCCCAAGAAATGTAACCGAATTTAATTACCGCATATCGGATGCTAAAAAAGCACATGTGTTTGTAGGCCTAAGTACACAATTAAAAGGTGAAAGTAAACAAATTGCAGAGCAGTTTAATCAGCAAGGTTTTACTTCCATTGATTTAACCCATGATGACTTAGCAAGAGACCACATCAGGCATATGGTAGGCGGTCCAAGTCACTTAGCCACCAACGAGCGATTATTACGTTTTGAATTCCCAGAGCGGCCAGGTGCTCTTATGAAGTTTTTGTCATTAATGCGCCCTGGTTGGAATATTTCACTATTCCATTATCGTAATCAAGGAGCTGACTATGGTCGAATCTTAGTAGGCTTGCAGGTTCCATCATCGGAGCAAGCGGAGTTTGATGAGTTTTTATTCAGCTTGGGTTATCCCTACGAAGATGAAACGGAAAATCCAATTTATAAAATGTTTTTGCAAACGAATAGCTAAAAAATAGATGCACCCCCAGCCCTACTAAGTGGTGATTTATATAAAAAAATTTATTTTTATTGTTTCCTACGGACTCTATTGAGTTTGGGCCTGAGGTGCACATGGCAGTGGTAGATAGTCCTGCCTAAAGCAATTCATTGTTACTTACTGAATAATTAAAACGAAAACAAAAAATCATTTATTTATAAATGGTACAATAAAATCAATATTTATTAATAAAAAATCAATTAAAACAAATAGTTAGTGTGTCGTGCCTAAGATTGAATCAATTGCTTATTGGATTCCCATACTGGCTCGATAGGGTTTGAAAGGTATTGAGTGAAAGCCTTTCAAAATTCAATTTTAGGTGAGTCTTTGTTGCCCAATCGCAACATAAATCCAAAAAACCTATAAATAATTCACGTTTTTTTTGCTTAAGCCTCTCGCCTCCGTTCTAATACACACAGGCACCTGAATTGGCGCTTGGCTAAAGGGGAAATGCAAACGTGTGTTACTGCTTAACATGCGCTTGATAACTCTGTAGCGATATTTTTAACCTTGGAGAAATCTCACATGAAAAAAACCCTCGTAGCATTTGCTGCCCTGGCTGTTGTCGGCGCTGCTTCCGCACAATCTACTGCAACTATTTCTGGCACTATCGCTGCTGCTTACTTAAAGGACTTCGACGGTTCTAAAGGTTTGGTATTAGACTCAAACAGCGTTAAAGTTTCTTTGTCTGAAGACTTAGGCGGCGGCTTGAAATTATCAGCAGCTACACAATTTACTGGTAACGGTTCACGTGGTGGCAATGTAACAAAAGAAGACAGCTCAGTTGCTTTAGCTGGTGGCTTCGGTTCTTTATCTTATGCAAACACACGTTCTTCATCATGGGCTGTTACATACGGTGCAGTTGGTGATTCATGGAACTGGAACGGTTCTTATGACAATGCTGACGTGTTCTCACGTTCACCAGTTGACGCTTTAACATACACAAGCCCATCAATGGGTGGTGTTAACGTTGTTGCTCAATACGTTGAGTCTGCAACAGACGGTTCTTCTACACCAGCTACAAAATCAGCTGTTTTAGGTGTTAAATACGCAGCAGGTCCATTGTCTATCGGTGGCCGTGTAGTTAGCTCTAGCAACGATGCTTTCACATCTACTACAACAAAAACATCTTTTGACTTCGGTGCAAACTATGACCTCGGCATTGCTAAATTAGGTTTAGGTTTTGACAGCAAACGTCGCGGTAAAGATGACTCAGACAAAGCAGCAGTTGTTGTTGGTGTTGCAGTACCAATGGGTCCAGTTTCTTTAGGTTTAAACTACATGAAACGTGACACAGCTTCAATCATCGACTTAGGTTTAAACTATTCTTTGAGCAAGCGTTCATCAGTTTATGTTGATTTCGGTCAACACAAATCTAACGCTGGTGATTCAGCAAACCAATACAACATCGTTTTGGTTCACAACTTCTAATCAACTGCTGACATTAGTCAGCTAGTTTCCTAGAAACAAAAGCCTCGAGGTGTAAATCTCGAGGCTTTTTAATTATTTGCTTAATAACACGGTTAATTAAGATGCAATATCTCAAAAGGATGAGTCTGTGGTGCTTTATAATTATTTTTACGCTATTGGGTCTAAGCGCATGTGTCAGCACTACAACTTATAACAATACCGACACGGTAATAAAAAAAGTAGATGTCAAGCAAGGCGATCTACAAGAGGAATCATCAGAACTATCAGGTCAATTCAATGAGTCTGAAAATAGTACAAATCAAACATTCAATATTACTCAAGCCCCGACTGCTTTTAATTTATCGCTTTACAGCCAACAGGCAGCCACTCAGTTGAGTTCATTAACTGCTAACTTTAAAGACTGGGAGTTTCAAAACTTTCCTGGTAAAAAACAAACTCGATATGAATTAGTGCAAGCTAAACAAATTAATTTAATTAAAGCAACTGCTAATAGCTCGGCTAGTATGCTGCGCAAACGTTTAGCCTTAGATCCAAAAAATTATCAATCAGTCAAAATGGCTTGGAAAGTAGTAGAGAAGGCTAAAAATGCACAAATAACGCAGGCTCACCTAGATGATTCGAGCATGCGATTGGTTTTAGCCTTTGATGGTGATAAAAATAAATGGGCTGCAAAAGATGCGGTTTTATCTGAGCTCAGTGAGTTATTGACTGGTGAGCCTATGCCGTACGCGACTTTGATGTATGTTTTATGTGATGAATGCCCATTCGAGGCAGTGATACATAATCAAAAAACTAGCCGTATTCGCTATTTAGTAGTGGGGAAGGCAACAGGTTTTGAGGGGAAATGGCAGTTTTTAAAACGTAATATTCATGAGGACTTTGTTAAAAGTTTCCAAGAGCCACCTGGAGAACTAGTCTCTTTGGGCATAATGACAGACGGTGACAATTCTAAAGCGTCCACTTCGACTTGGTATGGGCCTGTTGTGTTAGAGTAGAAAAATAAAAAGCGATTTTGCTTGCACCACACGAAAGAAGAAATGATGAAACTAATACTCAAATGGATAATGAGCGCAATTGCTTTATTAACAGTTGCTTGGTTATACCCAGGTGTTCATATTGCTAGTTTTGCGACTGCTTTATGGGCCGCTGCATTCTTAGGTTTGCTAAATAGCCTAATAAAACCATTTTTGATAGTCCTCACCTTGCCGGTTACTGTATTAACAATGGGTTTATTTATATTTGTAATTAATGCTTTGATGTTTTGGTTTGCCGCTTATTTGTTAGATGGCTTCTTCGTAACAGGCTTTATCGCAGCTTTAATAGGTTCTTTACTCTATTCAGTACTCAGTTTA
>JALQUL010000026.1 GCA_023260735.1 Limnohabitans sp.
TTTAAACTATAACTGACCGAGTCCAACTATAAACGTTTCTGACGAGTTGGAGCGGGAGGATTTAGGTTTGTGCACCTTTACTATTTTAAATTGCTGTTTGAATTTTTGCACTAAGCCCGCATAAGCTGGACCATGAAAAACCTTGGCTACTAAGTTACCACCAAGCTCTAAATGAGTGTTGCAAAAATCAAGCGCTAATTCAATTAACAACTCTACCCTTGCGGCATCAGTGGAGGAAATCCCTGATAAATTAGGCGCCATATCTGACACCACCAATTGCACTTTTTGCCCTTCTAACGAAGTTTCTAGTTGATGCAAGGTTTCCTCTTCACGAAAATCACCTAAAATAAATTCAACTCCTTCAATATGCTCCATTGGCAATAAATCAAGCGCAATAATTTTGGCAACAGTTTCTTTGGGTGCTTCGCACTCACTTAATTTACGTTTGACATATTGACTCCAAGCTCCTGGGGTACTGCCTAAATCTACCACTCGCATGCCAGGCTTCACTAAGTGAAATAAATCATCTATTTCTTTTAATTTATAAGCCGCACGAGCTCGGTAGCCTTCTTTTTGGGCCAACTTAACATAGGGGTCATTGACATGGTTATTCACCCAAGCTTTATTGACTTTTTTACTTTGTGTTTTTATTTTCATAATGGCTGAATAAGGAAATTTTAAAAAATAGGGGTGAAAAATGAGGAATGTTTGATCACTCTTTAGGAACCTGCAATAAAACTAAAAGGACATACAGGCATGTTACGGATTGAAATAGGCTATTAGCTCGATTTTGCTTACCAATAGCGATTGCTTTAGGTGAGCAAGTCGATAAAATAGTTCGCGCAAAAACACTATGCCATCTAGGCAGTTAAGCGTTTTAAAGCAAGTTCCTTTATAAAACTTTAGCAAATTACGGCTTGTGCTTACTATGCAATTAGTTGAGCTTGGTAGGTATCTGTTGAGTCAGATTTTTACCTAAAATAACGGGTATATGCAAAAACGACCTGCCAATCTTTTCTAATTGAGTTCAATATCTGATCCTACTCATGTAAGCTACAGCCAACTTTACACAATAAATTGTGGCTAGTATGTCGCTAGAGATCATCAATTTTGTTTTAAAAAGCAGAATTTCTTCTATTTATAAAGAATTTGCATAGGTTTCTAAGCATAAAGCACTCTTAGCTAGGATAATACACAATATGTCTCAAATTACCATTACTCCCGCACAAAGACGCGAATTACGCGCCGCTGCACACCATCTTAATCCGGTAGTCTTAATTGGCGCCAACGGTTTAACGGCAACAGTGAAAAAAGAAATTGATTTCGCACTCAAATCTCACGAACTTATCAAAGTTCGCGTAATGGGTGACGACCGTACTGAACGCGAAAATATTTACCAAACACTTGCCAATGAACTTAATGCCGCTGGCATTCAACACATTGGTAAACTTTTGGTTTTATGGCGTCCCAAACCAGAAGATAATACCGAAAAAGCCATTGATCCTAACCGTAAGGCAGGACCTAAAAACATTAAAATTTTAAAACACAGCAGTTTGGGTGGTCAAAAACCTGAAATTAAAACTGTGCAGGTTTTAGGCAATCAACGTATTACTGCTGGTGGCATTGTCAAACGCGCCAAAGTTCGTGTGACTTCTATCAAGAAAAAAGCTCAAGATTAATTGAGCTTACTACTCAATCATCAACCGAATCGAATTTTTAGCTGATTCGGTTTTTTTGTCTTATTTTGTATCTAAGGTAAATGGGATTTTAAAAAATACCCAGCTAGCGCATAAGCACTGAATCACAAACATAGCCGTACCAAGGCTATGCCACAACATGAGTGACTCACGCTGAACAATTTTAGGCGCAATCCAATATTCTAATAAAAAGGCAGTCAGCATTCCTAAGATCAAGCCTTTTTGGCTATTTTTAAGCCAATTATTGCCCCTTAGATGTTCTGAATTAGATAAGGCCAACAAAGTTAAACAACAAAATAATGTGAGCCAAGTTTGGCCACTAAACAAAATTGCAGCCAAATTTCCTGCTATTGCTTTGCTTGGCGCATGACTAAACAATGAGGGCACAATCCAAGCGCCCAAACTAATTAAACTAGCCCACCAAAATGCAACTAGGCTAAGAGCTAACTTCGCTAGGATAATAGATCGCGGCATAGATGAAGGGCTCACTATTCAAGTTTGACGTTTAAATATAACTAACCGCAATAATTTCGTAACGCCTTACACCACCAGGAGCTTGTACTTCTGCACTATCGCCCTCTTCCTTACCAATTAAGGCTCTGGCAATAGGGCTACCAATATTGATTAAACCCAACTTTAAGTCGGCTTCATCTTCTCCGACAATTTGGTATTTCACGTTGGCCCCGGTTTCTTCGTCTTCGAGTTCTACGGTAGAACCAAAAACAACTTTACCGTTAGCATCCACTGTAGAGGGATCAATAATTTGTGCAGCTGATAACTTGCCTTCAATTTCTTGAATTCGACCTTCTACAAAACCTTGACGGTCTTTTGCTGCGTCATATTCTGCATTCTCACTCAAATCGCCTTGAGCTCTTGCTTCAGCAATTGCGTTGATCACGCTAGGTCGATCAACGGTTTTTAGGCGGTGCAATTCAGCTTTAAGTTGTTCAGCACCACGTTTAGTAATAGGTAGAGTCGCCATGGATTTCAAATCAATAAAACAAAAAAAGGGATATTTTAATAAGTCTATAAACTCAGAGCTTAAGCATTATTCAGTTGCCAAAAGACAAGCCGCTGAGTGTCTCCAGTCAGCGGCTAATCTTTATGCTTATTATGCCGTGAATTTTAACAAATAGTGAGAATTTAAATAAAAACCCACCATTTGTAATAATTCGTCACCCCAAAATAATTAATTTGTAGAGAGTAAAAACTTCTATACTAATAAGGCATGCATTTCTTGAACAGAAATGACATCTAATTGATCCATATGTTTCATACCTTGAACAGCCGCTTCTGCACCCGCAATAGTAGTAAAAGTGGTCACTCGAGCCAATAAAGCAGAAGTACGAATCGCACGTGAATCGGCAATAGCATTACGGCGCTCTTCTACTGTATTAACTACCATACAAATTTCGTTATTTTTAATGCGATCCACAATATGCGGACGGCCTTCAGTGACTTTATTGACGACCCTACATTGAATGCCGGCGGCAGTAATAGCCGCTGCGGTT
The DNA here is from genome assembly GCA_023260735.1 of Limnohabitans sp. Classification (GTDB taxonomy): domain Bacteria; phylum Pseudomonadota; class Gammaproteobacteria; order Burkholderiales; family Burkholderiaceae_C; genus JALQUL01. The sequence continues at coordinate 3,209 of JALQUL010000026.1, forward strand.
CCTTTAGTGGCAACAATCTCAAAACCTAAAGCAATAAGGTCACGAGCGACTTCCACTGCACGAGGTTTGTCAGAACCTTTTACCGTTAAAAATACGGTTTTAATAGTCGCTTTAGGGCTAGGTAATAAGGTACCTGCACCCATTTGTGATTTAATAAATGCTTC
>JALQUL010000082.1 GCA_023260735.1 Limnohabitans sp.
TTTGCGAGGAGAGCCCGCTGCTGCATCTAAAATGTCAGCTGCTTGTCCTGCTGCTGCTTCATCAAGAAATGCTGGGTCGGTGATTTTTGTCTCGATTTTGTTCAATAATGCAGTAACTGAATTATCGTATGCAGTTCCGGGTGGACGATTTTTATTTAACACACCATCTTCTTGCCAACGATAAAGTGCAGGTAAGGGGTCGAACTCGCCTTTAATAGGCCAATAAGCTCCAATTACAGTGTCAGGACGGCTTAATAACCAAATCCGTAATGCCTGCTGTAGTTGTTCGGCTTTTTGGCTTTTTGCCGCTAAGTTATATCGTTGTTCAAGAAGTGATTTTCTGACGCTACTTTTGTCCATAATCTACCTATGTATTTTCTCTTACTAAAGGGACCCATGAGGCTCAAATTTCAACGCTACTTTTTATTCATCGCAACGCTTGTATTATGGTCTTTTTTGACCCCAGCTATCGCACAAACAAGCGGTGATAATGTTATTATTGACATGGCTCAAGCATATCGCAAAGCAGACCGGCGTAGTTTAGAGGCTTTATTGCCAAGAGCAAAGGGGCATTTGTTAGAGCCTTGGGCTGCCTACTGGGCTTATTCTGCGCAACTCAACGAGTTAAGCACCCCCGAACTACTAGGTTTTTTTAATCAATATGCAGGCACCTATCAAGAGGACAGACTAAGAAACGATTATTTATTGCTCTTAGGGCGTAGGCGTGACTGGGGACAATTCACTAAGTTTTACCCTGAGTTTAGAATGCGTGATGATAAACAAGTCGAATGTTACTATTTAGCCGCTCAATTTAGTTTAGAAAAAATAATCGTAAAAGAGGCAGTCGAAAATTTGTGGATGCAGCTAAAAGATACCGATGATGCTTGTACCTACGCTTTTTCTCAGCAATTAAGAAGTGGCCAATTGCCTGGTTTGTTGGCATGGCAAAAGGCACGTTTAGCCATGGAATGGGGCAAGCCAAAATTGCTTCGTGCTGCGGTTGATTTACTCGATCCCGATTGGGGCAAAACTGCACTGGCAATTTATGAGGCACCAGAGAAATTTTTAAATGGTCGTTTATTAGCCTTACGGCCAAGAACTCGGGAGTTAGTCACCTTGGCTTTAGTTCGTTTAGCCACAGATGACCCACAAGCCGCTCGTGATGAAATGGATAAAATCCGTTGGCGTACACAGTTAGATGAAGAAGAAAAAAGTTGGATTTGGTCGGTCATTGCGAAACAAGCGGGGTTAAAGGGCTCTGATCAGGCACTTGATGATTTTGCAAAAGCAAAAAATCATGAAATGGTAGATGAGCATTTGTTTTGGAAGGCCAGAGTGGCGCTTAAATCAAAAGCCTATCCTATAGTTTTGGAGGCGATTCAAGCCATGTCTTCTCAAGCAAGGTCAGAGACTGTGTGGATTTATTGGAAAGCCAAAGCTTTGCAAGCTACGCAGGGAGTCAACTCAGAAGCGGCTCAAGTCTTATTAAAATCAATTGCACAACCCGTTGGTTTTTATGAAATGTTGGCTCACGAAGAGTTGGGTCGTCACCTGCAGTTTCAGCCGGCCCCTCCAATCGAGCCATTCGAAATAGCTCAAGCTAAAGAAAATCTAGGCTTGCAAAGAGCGCTTGCCGCTATAGCCCTAGGTTTAAGAAGTGAGGGAATAAGGGAGTGGAATTACACTACAAATTTACACGAAAAAGGTGGCTTAAAAGACCATCAGTTAAGGGCGGCAGCACAATTGGCATGCGAAGCCCAAATTTGGGATAGATGTATTAACACCAGTGATAAAACCAAAACCATTATTGATTGGGCACAGCGTTACCCAATGCCTTCATTTAATGCGGTAGCCAGTCGTAGTAAAGCGATTGGTCTTGATACTGCTTTTGCTTATGGCATTATGCGTCAAGAAAGTCGCTTTATTAGTGTGGCCAGGTCTGGGGTGGGGGCAACTGGTTTAATGCAAGTCATGCCTGCCACT
>JALQUL010000084.1 GCA_023260735.1 Limnohabitans sp.
AATTAGATAGGCAATTGGCAAGACGCATTGTTGATTACATGGACACTCGTATTGCAGTTCTGGATAATCCTCGTAGTACAGGTAAAGCATTGACAGGACCACTTGGTGGATTTTGGCGTTACAGGGTAGGTAATTGTCGGGTAATTTGTGACATCCAAGATGGTGAGTTACGTGTTCTTGTTGTACAGGTTGGTATTCGAAGTGAAATATACCGTTAAAACTATTGAATGTTTTATTTGCTAACAATATCAAATTTTTAATTCATGCTAAAACGCACTTTTCTAACCGCATCTCTAGCCACACCTTTTCTCAATTTAAAAGCCCAAACTATTTTCAATGGTGGTGATGCTAGTGATTTGGAAACCTCAAGGTCGCAAGGCTTTTGGGAACGGCCAAGGTGGGTTTGGTTAAAAAGACCTGCAACAGGTGAAGTAATTAAAAAAGTCTATTGGCAAGATGGACAACTCATTGAGCAAGCTTACTCAGATATATCTTGGTTGCTGAGGGATGTTCGTTTTGAAAGAATGATGGCACTTAAAAGTCCAATTATTCGTACTGCACTGAATAATGGGGTAATCGACTCACACCAGGTAACTCCATGGATAGCGATGGATGCAATTCTTTTAGATATTTTGTATGCCTATTCAGCCTGGTTAGACTTCAATAAGGTTCAGTCACCCATTTTAATAACAAGTGGATTTAGACATCTTTTAACCAATGCCTTAACTGAGGGTGCAGCCAGAAATAGTGAGCATACAAAAGGTGGGGCGGCGGATATAGTTATTCCCAATGTATCACCAATGAAATCTGCAGCGTTTGGCCGTTTTTTAGCAGGTGGTGGAGTGGGACTCTATGCCAGTCGTAACTTTGTGCATGTAGATAAGGGTAGGGTAAGAACCTGGAGCCTTTAGATCTCTTATTTTGAAGCGTGTATTCAAGCAAGCTCCTATCTCAATATTATTTGTGATAAATTGTATTGTGCAATACAATTTTAATATGACCACAAAAATCACACCCACCAAAGAAGTTTATGCAGAGTTGCAACAAGCTTATGACCACTTCAATACAGTTTTATTTGATTCAAAGTTACCTGAATGTTTAATCACGCTTCAGCGGGAGAAAAAAACATTTGGGTACTTTTCAGCACAGCGGTTTGCCAATGCTGCAGGCAACAAAATAGATGAAATTGCATTAAACCCTGGTTATTTTGCAGTGGTACCAATTATTGAAACCATGCAAACCTTAGTGCATGAAATGTGCCATTTATGGCAATTTCATTTTGGTAAGCCAGGTAGGGCAAGGTACCACAATCAAGAGTGGGCCGATAAGATGGAGTCCATTGGCTTGATGCCTTCAAGTACAGGGCAACCTGGTGGGGCTAAAACAGGGGATTGCATGGCTGACTATGCAATGTCCAAGGGTAGATTTGTTAGCGCTTGTGAGACATTGATAACCCAATCTTTTCAATTGAGTTGGTTCGACCGCTTTCCAGATGCTTCGCAACTTGCCTATGCTAGCAACAGTTTCTCCATGACAATGCCTGAAAATTGCGGGGGAGGGGTGAGTAATATTCTCGTATCAAATCAGGATGTTAGCTCAAATATCGTAGCTAGGCCCACAAAACCAATTGGATTAACTACGCCAGAGTCAACTAATAAATCGAACCGTATTAAATATAGTTGCAACTGCAATAATAGCGTTTGGGGTCGGCCAAAACTTTCAATAATTTGCCTTGAATGCAATGCTCAATTTACGGAAAATAATTGATAACTACAATAAAATATAAGGTGTTGATTTTATTTAATTAAATTAAAAATATTCATGAATTGAAATTAGAATATAAGTATTCAATCACTTAATGCTGATTGTGTTTATTTTCAAATATCAATATGATAGATAAGACTGAAGTCATCGACCACGTACAACTGTATCTCATTCATTGTCAAACAATCAAAAGATTGGCAAAAAGAACAATTGATTTATACGCTAAAGGATTACA
>JALQUL010000123.1 GCA_023260735.1 Limnohabitans sp.
CATATGCGGATGAATAGACTGACCTATATCTGATTTTTCAGCCCTTCTTTTTAGTCTTTGCCAAATCGATTGGGGTGTAAGGCGACTACCTCTATTACCAATAAATAATGCGAATGAGTCACAATTTTTGATTGCCGATCGGTGTTTTAGCCAAGTTTCAATTGCTTTTTGACAAATCGATCCTATTGGCACAATACGTTCTTTATTGCCTTTTCCTTTTACCACTACTAAGGCTTGTTGCATATCAATCCAGGCACTTGCTTTTGGATGTTGATGAGTGTCAAGTGAACATAATTCTGCAACACGTAAACCACTTCCATACAACATTTCTACAATCGCTTGATCACGAAACTCCAAGAAAGGTGGATCTTGTGTGATGGGTGATTCAGCCAGCTGAGCCACTTGCTCGATGGAGATGACTTTGGGTAGGCGCTGTGCTTGCTTAAGAGTTTTGATTCCCAAACAAGGATTAACTTCAAGAGCATGATAACGAGTGAGCCATTGAAAAAATCCTCGCCATGAGCTAAGGGCTAAATTCAGCGTACTGGCTTTTTGGTCTTTAAGCCTTAATTGACCTAAACAGCTACGAATTTGTTGAGTACTTACTTTTTCAATAGTGCATTTTTGTTGTTCACAAAAATCGACTAATTGTGTAAGGTCGTGCAGATAAATCGCAATACTTCTTTTGGCCAACCTTTTTTCATATTCACAATAATCTAGATATTGACGAATGAATAAGCTGTTGCGAGATTGAATTAACGAAGTACTCATTGAGTCAAAGGCTCTGGTTCAAATTCATCATATTTTTAATGTGTCGTTGTCCATTAGTACAACAGGGCAGTCTTGCACTTGATCTTCATTGTTGTCTTTGGCAGAATGAATTAAAGGCCAAAGAGCCGCAGAAGCAATTTCTGCAATTTTGCTTAAAAAATCAGTTCCCATATGGGTAGTAAAACGTTGCGAGTCGGGAGACGCAAAAATAATCATACCAAAGTTTTTTTGCTCTTGGGTTTTATCGGTAGGGCATAAAGGCAATAAAGCAATGGAAGACGCATGCTCAGGGTGGTTGAGCCATTTAGCAGATTCAGGTGAATGATTAATACCTACATAAGGAATTTTTATTTGTCCTAATGTGGTCATAAATGACGCACTCACAGATTGCGCAAATACCTCATTGGTATACTCATTTTGGGTGTTCCAAAGACGAATACCTACTTGAGGAATAAAAAAGCTTTCTTGTAGGCTTGAACAACATAAAGTGGGTAATTGAGATAAGTCTCGGCACTGTAACATCGTTAAAACCCACTTATGTAATCGATTGGATGTAGTGTGATTTTCATTGCCAAATCGAATCATATCTAACATGCGTTGTTCATGTTGTTTGATTTTTTCTCTTAATAAAAATGCTTGCCTCTCTTGCAGACTAATGGCATTTTGACCATGCCTATCAATTAGCTTGATATTGCTTAATAACTCGGCATGACGCTCGAAGAACTCTGGATGCTCAATCAAATATTGAACTATTTTGGTTTCAGAAAATTCTGGTGAAGACATAATTTTAGATATTATCAGGGATATTAATTTCGGCATCAAATACAAATGTGGCTGGCCCACTCAAAAGCAAAGAGTGTCCAGGACCTAACCATCTGATTCTAAGTTGGCCACCTAACATGTCAACTCGAGTATCATGACTTAATAAGCCCATTTGAATGCCTAGGGCAACAGCAGCGCAAGCTCCAGTCCCACAAGCTAAGGTTTCCCCGGCGCCTCTTTCACAAACGCGTAGTTTGATATGCGAGCGAGAAATTATTTGCATAAAACTTGCGTTGACGCCTTGTTTGAATAAATCATGTGTAGATACCCAAGGACCTAAAACGTCAATTGAGGGAGCGTTAATATCATCTACTATTTGCATGGCATGAGGATTGCCCATAGAAGCACAGGCTAACTTGCTTTGTAGATGCCTCTTATCATCTAATAAAGTCCAGACATCAATATTGCCTATATGTTCTTGAGTCAGTTGTGCCGATTGAAAGTGAACGACATCAGCACCGAAACAAGGCTCACCCATATCCACTTCAACTGTTCCATCATCTAGGGCACTGAGGGTTAAAACTCGGTTCTGAGTTTGAACCGTAATGCTCGACTTATCGGTTAGACCTTTGTCAATGGCAAATCTAACAAAACACCTTGCACCATTGCCACAATGTTCAACTTCACCTCCATTGGCGTTATGAATCACATACGAAAAATCAATAGAGGAGTCCGCATTTAACGGGGCAGGACGAATACTTAAAATTTGATCAGCACCGACGCCAAAATTTCTATTGGCTAAAAATTGATATTGAGCTCTTGATAAGTTAAATAATCCCTTGGTTTCATCTAGCACGACAAAATCATTGCCAGCACCTTGCATTTTGGAGAAGGGAATTTTCATGAGTTAATTGACTTAAAATAAAAAAGCGATTTTATTTTAAGTTGAATTCTTAAAGATTGTTAAGCAAAATTGCATCAGATTACTTAAGAAAAGATATGAAGTTTGCCGATAAGCCGGATTCTGTGTTCCATAGTAAACAAGTTTAATGTGGAATGACTGTCATTTATCTTGGCTTAAAATTACTTTTAAGCTCAGTGCTACCTACCCGTCAACTCTGCGAGTCGCATCAACATTGGCCTACTTGGTATTGCTGCGCGTAGAGATTGCCCGTTTCATCCGGACTTAACCGGCTCGTCTCTGTTGCTCTAATCCTCACCTCACGGTGGACAGCTGTTAGCTGCTACGCTACTCTTTGCAGTCCGGACGTTCCTCCAGTGCGACATTTCTGTCCTTGCACCAGCGACAGTCTGGCAAACTTCACCCCTCTATTATGCCTTGAACTTAAGGATGCTTGAAGTGATAGCCATCATTTTTAATTTCATCAGTATAGGAAAGCTTTGGAATGATCATTGCAGGGTTAATTTAAGCAATGCTGAGGCGAGTTTTGTAGCCTCTCAGTATGGTGTGGTGCTGATTGATAGTTTGGATCAGAATATGAGTAACACTCATTGAATCCTTCATATCAACAATCTCTCAAAAAATAACTATAAACTAGTGTAATAAAGCATACTAATCAAAATAGCTCTTTATTTTATTAACTATAATTTTTTCGAAAGTTCAACTTTTATTGGGGTTTTTACTTAAATTTGATAAAAATTTTATATCATTTAGTTGTAAAAATGCCTATAAAAGCATATTGAGCATAAATATTTGAATAAATACACAAGTAAGTGAGCACAACTATTGTTTTCCCATCATAATCAAAGTGTGTACTAGTTTTGGTGCACACTGTTGGTGATGGGTTTGCTTCGCGCTTAGGCGGTGCCTATGGGGTACGAGTTGAATGTGCTATTCGGAGCTTATCGCTTTTATTTGATGTGTTTTGAGGAGTCCCTTAATGGGCAATAAACTGTATGTGGGCAATTTGCCATATTCGGTTCGCGATGGCGATTTGGAGCAAAGTTTTAGTCAATTTGGCACAGTAACATCTGCCAAAGTGATGATGGAACGTGATACTGGCCGATCCAAAGGTTTTGGATTTGTCGAAATGGGCAGCGATGCAGAAGCGCAATCCGCTATTGCAGGCATGAACGGTGCGTCCTTAGGTGGTCGTAGCTGTGTTGTGAACGAAGCTCGTCCAATGGAGCCACGTGCTCCACGCTCTGGCGGCTTTGGTGGCGGCGGTGGTCGTGGTGGCTTTGGCGGCGGTCGTGACGGTGGCGGTTACGGCGGCGGTGGCGGTGGTTACGGCGGTGGTCGTGGCAACTACTAATCAAGTAGCTAGCTAATATAAAAGGTCTCCTGTGAAGGAGGCCTTTTTTTTGACCTTCAACCTTGAAGGAATGTTTTACAAAACTGATTGACCAATGATTTATGCAAAAAAAGCCATCCGTGAATTACTACGGATGGCTTTTTTACGAGTAACGATTGAGAAAATTGGCTTACTTAGCTTTACTAGCTGTATCTTTAGCTGGTTTTGTTTTGTCTGCTTTACTAGCAGCTTCTTTAGCTGGTTTAGCTTTGTCAGCCTTACTAGCTACTTCTTTTGCCGGTTTCATTTTGTCTTCTTTGCTAGCTACTTCTTTAGCCGGCTTCATTTTGTCTTCTTTGCTAGCGACTTCTTTGGCCGGCTTCATTTTTTCTTCTTTACTAGCAGTTTTAGTTGCTGGTTTTGTAGCTGCTGCAGGTGCGCCAGAAAAGCTACTGCCATTTACGGTCAAACCTGCGGTAGATAATTTGGCTGCATTACCATCACCAATGCCTTTTACGCGGTCAATAAAATCATTCCAGTCTTTAAAATTACCTTTTTTTCGCTCATCTAAAATTTTTCCAGATATAGCAGGACCAATTCCTTTAATGCTGTCTAGTTCAGCAACAGTTGCTTTATTAACATCAACTGCTGCAAAGGCAAAAGCAGTACTCATCATTAAAAAGAAACCGACTAATTTTTTTAACATAATAAACTCCTGGGTGAAAAAATAAAACAATCAAATGAATGGATTGAACAGTTTCAAATAAAAAAGAAATGGGCAAAGTGTTTATTGCTATGTATGGTGGAGCAATAACTCAACTGCTAGAATTTATTTTTTAAATCACTCTTCATTGTGTAAAGAGAGACAATCAATCTAAGAGCTCACTTTAAGCAAAAGCATATAGCTGAGGTTTTTGCGAGCCGACACTTACTAGCGATTAAGCAGATGTTTAATAAAACTTAATCGTTAATGAGGCATTATCAGTCAATTGATGCTAAATATGATTTAAAACAATTAACAATGAGTAAAATTACGACAAATTATCTTTATTTTTACAATTTAAAGGTTTTGTAAGTTTGCCATATATGCACTTACGCCTTGCTCTACAGAGCTAAAACTGTGTTGGCAACCTACTGCTCGTAATTGAGTTAAATCGGCCTGAGTAAAACTTTGGTATTTACCTTTTAAAGCATCAGGAAAATCTATATAAGTAATTAAACCTTTGTTAACTGCCTCTTCAAGAGATAGCTTAGTTGCAGTAAGTGCCTGCACCACGCTTAGTGCCACATCATTAAATGGTTGAGCTTTTCCACTTCCGAGGTTAAAAATCCCTTTTGCCTGAGGATTATCATAAAACCATAAGTTAACTGCCACTACATCATCAATAAAGACAAAATCACGTTTTTGTTGACCAGCAGCAAAGTTATCGTAACTACCAAATAACTGTACACAACCATTCTTTTTCAATTGATGGAACTGGTGGAAAGCAACACTTGCCATTCTGCCTTTATGTTGCTCTCTAGGTCCGTAAACATTAAAGTATCTAAAACCAGCGACTTGATGTATTGCTTTACTAAATTGTGTGCCTAAAAGTTGTCTGAGATGCTGATCAAACAATAGTTTGGAGTAGCCATATACATTTAATGGCAATTCATTTTTTGGATCTTCGGTAAAGTTTTGACTAGCCCCATAGGTAGCAGCTGATGAGGCATATAAAAGTCTAGCTCCTTGTTTTTGGCAGGCTTCAAATAATTGACAAGAAACACCATAATTGTTTTGCATCATATATTGACCATTACTTTCCATCGTGTCGCTACAAGCGCCCTCATGAAAAACGGCCTCTACTGCACCAAAATAGTTTTTATCAAATAAATTATAAAACTGATTGGCATCTTGATAATCCAAAATTTGTAGGTCGGCAATATTTTTAAATTTATCACCCTGAGTTAAGTCATCAACGGCAATAATATTATTAACGCCTCTAGCATTGAGGCCTTTAATGATATTGGAGCCAATAAAGCCTGCTGCCCCTGTCACTACTACTGTTTTCATGCAAATAACTCCTCGTAACTAATGGTTGCAGTGCCAAATTTACCAACCACAATACCACCTGCTTTGTTAGCCAAAGGTACTGCTTCACGAATACTTATACCCGATCCCACAAGACTAGCGAGCGTGGCAATAACTGTATCTCCCGCCCCTGTGACATCAAATACTTCTCGTGCTTGAGCGGCAATATGCATAGTTCCTTGCTCATCAAATAAGGTCATACCTTCCTCACTACGAGTGAGTAGTAGGTTTTTGAGTTGAAGTGATTGTCGTAAGTTTTGTGCTTTTTCAGATAACTCTTGCTCGGTTTTCCAATTACCTATAACGGCTATTAGTTCACTTTTATTGGGAGTGATTAAGTCGGCACCCGCATATTTAGAATAATCTTTTCCTTTAGGATCAACTAAAACGGTTTTATTAGCTGATTTAGCCAAACCAATCATTGTACTAATATGGGCCAAGCCCCCTTTTCCGTAATCAGAAAATAAAATACAGTCTTGCTGTGGCAAAAGTTGCGTAAATAAATCAGTCAAAGAAGCTAATACCTCTTTTTGCGGAGGACTTTCAAAATCAATTCGAATAAGTTGTTGATGTCTGCCAATGACACGTAATTTAACGGTAGTCTTCATTTCCTGGTCAAAGCGTAAAAACGCTTCAATTCCAGAATTAACAATAAGTTGTTGTAGTTCACGTCCAACTGAATCATCGCCGATTACACTTAACAAAGAGGCATTCGCACCTAATGAAACTATGTTGTAGGCCACGTTGGCTGCTGCACCAATACGGTCTTCTTCTTTATCTACTTGAACAATAGGTACAGGGGCTTCTGGGGAGATACGTTCAACCGAGCCATACCAATATCGGTCAAGCATCACATCACCCACCACTAAAATTTTGGCATTTAAAAGTGCCTCTTGATTGATTCGCATATAAAAATTTTTTGAAACCTCATCTCTTTTCAATTACCTGATTTTACTGGTTGGATGAAGCTTGAATGCTCACTTTTGACTTGTACGAGAACAAAATAAAGAATTAAACTTTATAATTCTTCAATTCTTTTGGTTGGATAACTATCCCAAGACTGGCAGCCAGGGCAATTCCAATAATGATTTTGCCCCTCGAAGCCACAGGAGGCACAACGATATTTTAAAAGAGGCCTACTCGCCTTGGTAATTGCATTACAAATCGGTTCTAAGATGGGTTTTTCCATTTTATCTTGATGGGATAAAAGCCAACGCCCCGCAGCAATTAGTGAGGGCTCATGTTGCAAGTGTTCAAGATAATAATCAGATTTTTTGTTTTGGTCAAAACCAATGTTTTCTTTAGATAACCAATCTAAAGCAGCTGCTATGTCAATACATTGATTTTTTTCTTGTATTTTTTCAAGGTTGTTTTGTGCTTGATGGCAAAGCCCTAATTGTTTAGCTAATTGCGCATAGGGCATTGCAATAAGCGGGGCTGCACTCACATGCGAGTTGAGTAATAAATGAAGTATTTCAAAAGCTGGCACATACTGATGATTAATTTGATACAGCTGCGCTAGTTCTACTTTAGGACGTAAATGTTGAGGAGCTAAAGTTTGTGCGAGTTCTAATAACTGTTGAGCTTCTAAAAATTGTTTTTTAGTGATTAAACCCAGAGCTTGTTCGCATAAATAGTGTGATTGACGAACCGAAAAGTCACCATTACCTTGCTGTTGCAAGCGTTGAGCCACTAACTTAGCTTGTTGCCAGTCTCGAGTTCTTTCAAATATAGCCAGTAAGGCAATATCAGCCTGCACAGACAATTCTGATAGATTGAGTTTTTTTAAAGCTGTTTCGGCCCTATCTAATAAACCAGCTCTTAAAAAATCAAGGGCAAGTGCATATTGTGCTCTGTCATGATCTGCTTGTGATAGATCGGCTCTTGCTATTAAATGCTCATGGACGCGAACCGATTTATCAAACTCACCGCGTCTTCTAAATAAATTACCTAAAGCAAAATGAAGCTCAGCGGTATCGGGGTCGAGTTGTACTGCTTCTACAAAAGCGTCAATCGCTTTATCTTGTTCATCATTAAGTAAAAAATTGAGGCCTTTGAAGTAGGATTTTGGTGCTTGCCTATTTTCAATTCGAAGTTGTTTCAAGTCAATTTTAGAAGAGATCCAACCTAAGATAAAAGCGAATGGAAGGCCGATAAAAATCCAACTGAGATCAATATTCATAAGGTAAGGGGGTGTCTTGTGGTTTTACACTTCCCTCGGAAGAAGGGTTTTGCGACAACTGATGTTGTTGTGTTTTAATGGTC
>JALQUL010000326.1 GCA_023260735.1 Limnohabitans sp.
AATTAAGAATTTGTTTTTCTTTTAGACCAAAATTTAATTTTTTCTGTTGTCGCCAAATTCTTAAATCTGCCACTGCATGTTGTTGCTGAAATGCATGTAAATTAATTCCCCAGTGCAAACCATCTTGCTTTAAAAAATCATTGAAAAACTCGGTTTTTGTTAATTTTTCTTGAGGTAGAATTTCAGTGACTAAAGTGGCACTACGTTTTGCTTGTAGCTTTAAGGTGATGGGATCCACAAATTGATAGTATTGCTCATACCGATGTAAATTATCGGCATTCATCTCTAGCCAAACGCCTTGTTCAAATTGGCCGCTTGATTGATTCCACACATAAGAGGCAAAATAGTCTGCATTGAGTAATTTTAGCAACTGCTTACCCATCTCCAGTCTTAACTCTTGATGAGGTAATGGTTGAACCATTAAATCCATGCAGTCTCTCAGCGACTGGTATTCTTTTTGGCTAATTTGCATAAAACGCTTTCGCCTTTATTGTCTTTACTACCCACGACAATATAATTTTAGCCTGATTTTTTCACATCATTTAATGATTTTAAATCGGACACTTTGAGTCGCTCACGTCCTTCCTCCATCTCTTGTAAAGGGGTACAAGGTTTTAAACTGGCCTGACTTCTGACTGCTAAATCTTGATAGGTTTTAGTCCCAGCCGTTTTCCATTCAAGTTCTTGATCACTCACTTGGCGCATGATTTTGGCAGGCATGCCAGCTACCAAACTACGCTCGGGAATCACCATTCCGGCCTTGACAAAAGCACTCGCCGCAACCAAAGAATTGGCACCCACCACGGCATTATCCATGACCACTGCATTCATACCCACTAAGGCATTTTTACCGACTCTGCAACCATGCAAAATTGCTCCATGGCCAATATGACCATCTTCTTCTACTACGGTATCCGTACCAGGAAAACCATGCATGACACAACAGTCTTGAACATTAGATCCCGCCTCTAAAACAATCCGTCCAAAATCACCACGTAGGCTCGCTAGTGGTGCGACATAACAGTTCGCTTCTACAATCACATCGCCAATTAATACGGCATCGGGGTGCACATAAGCACTAGGATGAACCACGGGTTTTAAACCATCAATTTCGTAGCAAGGCATTTTGTCTTCCTCTTTATTTTTTTCACTAAAAAAACAGGGTGTATAGATCACACCCTGTTTTTATTGACTCACATTACTCGATATGGTAGCGACGTTGCAACACTACAAATCGTCCAGCCACAAAGGCTAAATCGGTATAGCTTGCGTTAGCAGCTGGGTTGGCACCCGTACCATGGTAATCGGAAAAACCAGCCGACTGATTAGCAAAAATACCGCTGGTTAAGTTAATGGACAAAGCCACACCGCTACGTAAACAAGCTTCTGTCATGCGCTCTTGCAACTCTGGTTGAGTGGTGTAAATGCCTGCCGTTAAAGCACCATGGTTACTCACAATTTCTTCTGATAATGCGATGGCTTGTTCAGCGCTTGGTACTTTTACAATAAAGCTAATTGGGCCAAAGCGCTCTTCCATGTATTCAGCACGTTGTTCAGCATCTACCTGTAATAACACCGGTGTACGAATCACAGCGTTGGCAAAATCAGGATGGGTAATGGCTTTAGAGGCCAATAAAACTTTACCATGGTTAGGTGCATCTTCAATACGACTGACACAATCAGCAGAACCAATAGCACCTAAAATTTGTACAGCAAATGCAGGGTCAGCTAAGAATTTTTCGATCGCCGCTGCCACATCAGTCGCTACTTCATCAAAAGACTTATGACCGGCTTCGGTTTCAATACCAGTAGCTGGTACTAATAAGGCTTGTGGTGTGGTACACATTTGTCCAGAGAATAACGATAGTGTCATGGCAATGTTTTTCAACATGCCTTTGTAGTTATCGGTCGATTCAATCACTACGTTATTCACACCCGCTAATTCGGCATAAACACGTGCTTGTTTGGCGTTCGCAATTAACCAATCACCAAATACATTGCCACCAGTAAAGTCAATTGATTTAACTGCTTTGTCGGTGACTAATGCTTGTGTTTCAGAGCGTTTATCAAACACAGCTAAAGTGACTAAATTAGGATCTAGACCTTGCTCGGCTAACACTTGGCGAGCTACTTGCACAGTTAATGCTGCTGGCAAAATAGCATTGCTGTGGGGCTTAATAATGACTGGGTTACCAGTGGCCAATGCGGCAAATAAACCTGGATAAGTATTCCAAGTAGGGAAGGTGGCACAACCAATCACCACTGCAACTCCACGACCTACGATTTCAAAATGTTTTTGCATTCTAAGCGGTGGATTTTTGCCTTGTGGTTTTTCCCAGATGGCTGTCTCTGGCACATCCTTCATGGCTTGCCATGCATAAGCAACCGCTTCTAAACCACGATCTTGAGCGTGTGGGCCACCCGCCTGAAATGACATCATCCATGCTTGACCTGTAGTGAGCATCACTGCATGAGCAATTTCAAAACTGCGTTTATTGAGGCGATCCAGAATTTCTAAACACACACCAACGCGGCCTTTAGCGCCGATTTTTTGCCAAGGTGTTTGGGCTTTTTGCGCTGCTTCAATTAAGGCTTGGCTAGAGCTAACTGGGTAAGAGATATTAAGCTCTACACCATAAGGAGATTTTTCCGTACTAGCAAGACCTGTTACACCAGGTTGATCAAGATGGAAGGTTTTTCCAGCATAGCCATAAACCGCTGCTTTGCCATCATCATTGGCAGTTTCTCCATAGACCTTAGGACTAGGCATTTCTGGATAGGGTGTCCAAAAGCCACGGGTATGAATGGCTTCTACTGCACTGTTGAGTGTGGCTTGGTGTTTTTCAAAAAGCGAAACGGTCATAAGGTCTCCGAAGATTTTCTGATGAGGGGTTTAAAAAATGCTGAGTATAAGATTGATTGACCGGTCGGTCTATATTTTTCGCTATACGCCAATCAAAAATACTATTTTGATGATTAATTAGTTGAATTTTTATTTAAATATAAGTATAAACCCTAGGTTTTTTTCAGTACAGTCGGTTCATAATTCCTCATCTTGCTTGATTGACCGGTCGGTCAACTTTTTTACTTCACTTTGATAAGGCTAGTTCTCATGAGCAACACTCCTTTAAGCGCCCAACAAATAGCCGAAAAAGTTCGCGACACGATGTTTGCTGACGATGCGGCTTCCAAAGGCTTAGGCATGCAAATTGAAGCAGTGGGCCCTGGGTTAGCGACT
>JALQUL010000397.1 GCA_023260735.1 Limnohabitans sp.
GATTGGTTTAAGCGACCCAATAAGACCAGAAATTGCCCAGGCCATGCAAGACTGCCAAACCGCAGGCATTAAAGTGTTGATGATTACAGGCGACTATCCTGCCACTGCCAAGGTGATTGCCCAACAAGCAGGCATGCCAGACGCAGATGTCTTGTCGGGTGATGAGTTAGATACCTTAAGCGATGAACAATTGGTATTGCGATTAAAAACGAGCAATGTATGCGCTAGAATTTCCCCGCATCAAAAATTACGCATTGTGCAAGTATTAAAAGCCAGTGGTGAAGTAGTCGCCATGACAGGGGATGGCGTAAATGATGCACCCGCCTTAAAAGCGGCCCATGTAGGTGTCGCAATGGGCGCTAGAGGTACAGATGTGGCAAGAGAAGCCGCTTCATTGGTATTGGTAGATGATAACTTTGCCTCTATCGTAAAAGGGATTCGATTGGGACGCAGAATTTTTAAGAATTTGCAAAAATCAATGACCTATATTTTTGCCATTCATATCCCGATTGCCACGATTGCATTTGTGCCGATGTTATTGGGTGTAGCGCCAATTTTGTTGCCACTACATATTGCACTTTTAGAGCTAATTATTGACCCGGCTTGTTCTTTGGCATTTGAAAATGAACCCGAAGACCCTGCCATTATGCAAACCCCACCCCGTAACCCCCTGGTAGCGGTGTTAGCAAGTAGCAACATTGTGTATGCATTTTTGCAAGGGCTAATGGCCGTAGCAGGGGTGGGCTTGGCCTACTATTTAGCCACTTTTAACTCTTCTGTTATAGGGCTTGATTGGATAGGGGAATGGGTTGGGGTTGGGGCTGGGGCAAATGGAACTGCACCAATGTCTACACCACAAAGCATTCGTACCACGGTGTTATTAGCCCTTATTACCACTCATAGCTTGTTGATATGGATTAACCGTGCCGAGGGCAGACCACTTTTTTTAGGTAGCAAAATTAAAGTTAAAAATAATGTAGCCCTATGGGTGACTGCTGGCGCATGGTTGATAGTATTGGCTGGTATTTACCTGCCGTTTTTGGCCCGACCACTAGAACTAAGCCCTTTGCCATGGCCTCAATTAGCCACTGCAATTGCCTGTGGTGGTGTGAGCTTAATTGGCCTACTGGTTTTGCGAAATTTTAAAAAATAAGCCTGCTAACAAGGCTGTCAATAGAGGCACTTGAGTCTATTAAAAGTGAGACTCTGGCTAACGGTTGAGTTCCTCAATTCTTATATTGCTGATGTTTTGGTGCATAATTTAATCAATCAAAATTGATGTATTAAGTCAATAAATTGGCTTTAATACATCAAAATTGATAAAATAAATGAATGCTACGGTTCGTAAAATTCAAGTCATCTATCAAGGATGGGGTGAGCACTGTACTCTCGGATTTTTAGTGGCCAATAATAAAAGTACGGTTTTTGAATATACCCCCGAAGCAATAGCTAAGGGTATTGAGTTTTCGCCTCGCCATTTACCGCTATCCAATAATAGTTTTTAGGACTTTCCACAGCATCAACTACAGTTACCTGGTCTCTTTTCCGATAGCTTACTCGATGGTTGGGGAATGATGCTAATAGATAGATTTTTTAAAAAATACCATAACCGTGAATCCCATCAGATTCATACCTTAGAGCGTTTAGCATTTTTAGGCGATAGAACTCTTGGTGCTTTTACTTACCTACCTGCAACCGAGAACCTTGAAATAAGTAGGGCTTTAAATTTACAACAGTTAGCTCAGGCTACTGTACAAATTCAACGCGATCAAGACACATGAATACATGCTGACTTTCGAATACCCAATGCCAACTACAATATTTTCTTAAGAATGACCCGATTCATGACTAAAAATGAAGATGAGGTTTATAAGGCATTTGCACGTGCAGTATTTAATGTTTGCATGAATAATCGAGATGACTACACCAAGAACTCTTCGTTTCTCATGACCGAAAGTAAAAATTGGGTATTGTCTCCAGCGTATGATTTAACTTATAACACTGGCCTCAATGGGCATCATCAAATGGACGTAGAAGGCGAGAGTTTAAAACCTACTAGAACACATTTTTTGTCTTTGATAAAAAATGTAGGACTTTCATCGCCGAAGGCTACCAAAATTTTGAATGAAATTGTGAGCATAACTGAACAAGCGGGGACCATTTTTGCGACCTACCCCATAAGTAAAAAAAGCAAAGAATTAATGCTTAGCAGTATCCAACACAATCGTCAGTTATTAGCAGGTTAAGGCCATGAACCTAGAAGTCTATTTCTTAGTGGGTGCAGTACATTGCTTTATAAAAGCAGTACTCTTTATTTGGCTAGCTTTAGCTGATAATGCCATGCAAAAAGTGTATCGAACGTACACCCAACCCACCAATGCACAACGGTTAATTCAGTTGGTAGGCAAGAGTATTTGTTGGTTATGCCTTTGGCCCTTAGACATAATAATTGAAATTAAAAAAATAGTGCAAGACTTTAGGGAAATAAAATAAAGTAAAGACAAGGCCCTACAACGCCCTAAATATTGGCACTATCAGCTTCGGCCTCTAGCCATAAATTGGGCAATAAAAATCTTAAGGCATTAGGTTGGCTATAACCTTTAAGTTGCTCTGCTACTCGAATGATGTCATGAGCTTTTTCTAGTAGTGTTGTTAATTTATACTCGAATGGTATGAGTGGCTCCATTTAAATAGGGTCATCATATTGTGAGAATTTTTGCTAGATTATTTGCAAGATTATTTCCCAGTAAACAATATCTCATTTTACATTTTTTAAGAAATTGAAATGTTTCAAAAATAATGAAATGATAGATAATAAAAGCTTGGTAAAACCGAAAAACGTAATCGCAATTTAGAATTAAAAAATTAAAAAGCCATACCACTAACGGTGACTAATTGAAAGTTCCTTACAGGCAACTATAAAACCACAATAACGTGAAAAATTGCCAACTTAGGTAAAAATCAAAACGAAACGGTATAGCAAATTTAAAAATTGCTTACATAATTAACTATAACTAATACACACTTAAAAGCCACTAAAACCTTGCACTCCAAACAATTAAATCACTGTAACTGCTTTTAAAAGCATTCAACAACCAGAGTAGTTCAGTTAATTTTAAAGTTTAATTTTGGGAGCTAATATTTTATTTGCTTACTTTTTAGGTTTTTTTGCATTTGTGCCATCATGAAATCATTCAACCACTCTAAAGCCTTTTTGGCATTGGTACTTTGCGCTGTAACTAGCATTGGCAGCCAAGCTATTGCGCAAGATAACATTGCCAACAATACGCTTGTTACCCGTCCTATAACCACTCAAATGCTTGTAGAGGGGGTTGCGACTGCTACCCCAGTGGCTACAACTGTTGTTGCCAACGCATCTGTTATACAAGCCTTCGAAGAGATTTGCCTTAAAACTGCCCCTAGTTTTTCTAAAGCAATGGTAGTTTCAGCCGATTACGGTATCTTAGACTTTATTCAATTTGGTGAGGTCACTATAGGTGCTACTCAAGATAGTAGCATAAGCCTAGAGTTAGTCGCTAACAAAGAATGTGTCGTAAGCACTAAAAAATTAAAAGACGACAACCTCGCCGCACAGTTTCAGCAAAAGGTGGCACAGTTTACCGATGACGCAAAAGACGCTGATGAAGTAAAACAAGCCTTGCATGCGCCATTTAAAGCGAAGTTTAATGGCCAAAACTTTGTTTTTAAACATAACCAAGAAGAAGGCGAAACCTTTTTAATGCTTAATTTGGGTAGTGAAGACGCAACCATTTAATTACGTTTCCTGCTTAATTTCAAGGTTAAAAAAATAGTGGCCCACGGCAAATAGTAAATAGCTAACATCTAACGACAGAATTTGTCGCGCAAGTGGTTAATAATGCAATTGCAAGTTAAATTCAACTAAGCTAAAACTGTATTCTGAACCATTAGTAGGAGATAAAAATGCCTCATCAACTAGCCTCAGCAGAACCCAGCCCGTCTGCAATTCACAGCTCCAATTTACAAATCTGTGAAAGTTATTTAAAAACCATTCAAGAACCCATGCCAGCATGGTTAAGTCAATTTAACAATACAACACGTATTCAATGGGAAGACTTCTTTAACTCTAGAGTGGTGTATTACCCTGGCTCTGGCTTTGATGGCGAGGCCGTTAGACTTTTTGCTTCTACCCAAAGTGCCCATTGTTTTATATATGCCGACTACATTGTGAGCCAAGCAATCCTATGCGAAACACTTGACCAGCCCAATGGCGCTTTTACGGGCTATAAAACGCTGGCACGCATTCACTTAACAGAGCAAGAAATTTTAACCCGCTATTGGGTACAGCACCTGTACCTCACTTCTCGTGAAAGTGTAAGTTATGGCTTTGCCGAAGAAATGCAACGCGCACCATTTGCATTTTTAGAAGTATTAGAACGTAAGCCAGAATTTGACGATAGTTTTGGAGCAGAGCGCATTGCCATTTTATTTGTTGGTGGCGACGGTGTAGCCACTTATGACGCATTGTTTTGTCAAAAAGACTCTAAACCCTTGTTTGCCTTGGTGTTGCAAGACCATGGTTTTGGGGCTAATTACACAAGATTTGGCAAAGGCGGCTTGTTACATGAAATAGCGGCCAGTTGCGAAAAACTACCTCAATACTTGTGGATAGACCCCAGAGACACCCAACCATGGGATGGCTATGAGAAGATTCAAAACCTCAGTTTTTCGACTGGCGGGATGCATGGAAATAGGCGGTATTTGTTTGAGAAGAAAGGCTAGGGTTGTGTTAGTTCAATCTCGATTGATAACTAGTCAATCTAAACTCTAATATTTCGCGAATAAGACTTTCAAAAATCAATACAAGTTCAGATGGGTGTTTTGTTTTTAATTCAAAACGCTCATTTTTTATTTCAAAAAATGCACTATTAGAATTTGATTGATTAACTCCACACCAAGCATTAATTGGGTTATTTTTCCAATATTTTTGCCATTTTGAATTATCACCATTTTCGTTAAGTCTTAAGTCGGAGGGAAGATCCGACAATAATTGATTTTTGCGCTTTAATACGTGCCAAGAACGCTTGGTTAATTCGCTTACAAGCGGTGCTTGAACTAGTCCGTTTAAATCTAAAAATGATTCTAATAAAATCATTTTATAGCTCTTACTCATAGCGGTAGTTTCAAGCTCTTTTAAAAAATTTATATCAGTTAAAAGTAAGGTTTTCTCTTCAATAGTGAAGTCACCCATTTCATTTACGAACTGAAACCAACTTCCATGGTGCAATCGTACGTTACTTAAATTACCATCAGAT
>JALQUL010000430.1 GCA_023260735.1 Limnohabitans sp.
CCGGTCGAAAAGAGCAAGTTGCAGCCATTACCGAAGCAGCTATGCAAGGTCATATCAGCGATTACAAAGAAAGTTTACGTCAGCGAGTCGGCTTATTAAAAGGTGTCACAGAGCAACATTTGCATGAAGTTTATGAACAGCGTTTAAATTTCAATCCTGGCGCAAAAGAGCTAATTGATACTTGCAAAAAAAACGGTTTACATACTCTTTTAGTAAGTGGTGGCTTCACTTTTTTTAGTGATAGAGTCATTAATGCTTTAGGCATACAAAAAGCCAAATCCAATCAATTAGAAATTATCGATGGTGTCTTAACCGGCCATATTACTGCCCAAGCCTGGGGCGACATTTGTGACGGAGAAGAAAAGAAAAAAACAGTACTAGAGTGTTGTGCAGAGCTAGGAATCAAGCCAAACGAGTGCATTGCTGTGGGTGATGGTGCTAACGATTTACCCATGATGTCAGTGGCTGGCTTGTCGGTGGCCTATCATGCCAAGCCCAAGGTAAGAGAGCAAGCTATGGTTGCAATTAATGAGGGTGGTTTAGATTCTTTGCTTGAGTTATTTCAATCGAACCATCATCAATAAACTAAGCAACAAACTGAGTTAGTTTTATATTCGTTAAATTGTTTGAATAATTTCTTTGGTGCCCACTGGCACCACAAACTGTGCCAGCGTAAAGCTCTCTGATTCAGGGTTTTTTACATCTTGCACTGCTTTTAGCGTAGTAGTTAAAGTTTTAGTGTCAAAATGAGCAACACCATACCCCCTGTATTTTGAATTGGCATACACAAAATGCGGGTTGTTGGGCAATATTTTTTCAACAGCTGTTTTAGCTCTAGAGCTAATACTCGTGCCACAAAACTCAACCGCTACATTGTTACTTCTAGCGTTATTAAGATCATCAGCATTAAAATTTTTCTTTACGTAACCTACCCAGTTTTCATGTACATCTCCTCCTAAAACCACAGGATTAGGGACTTTATATTGCTCAATTTGATCAATTATTCGTTGCCTACTTGCTGAATAAGCATCCCATCCATCATAAAAAAATTGCGGTTTCTCTACCGAGCCATTATTGCGTTGACTAAACAAGGTAGATTGGCCCAATACGTTCCAGACAGTATTTTTTTGGTGAGCCATTTTTAATTGTTCAGCTAACCATTTTTCTT
>JALQUL010000032.1 GCA_023260735.1 Limnohabitans sp.
AGGATGAATAGCCGAAGTACCAATAATGTAAGTACCCACAGGCATAATGCGACCTTTTAATTCGGGTGCTACTTTACTGCCATATTCATGCAATGTGCAATTGCCTGCAATTACTGCAAATTTTGCTTTGACTTGTGCATTTTTAGTTTTAGCTATAACAGAAGTACCTTTTATAAGTTGCAGGACTGCTGTGTTCTCAAAAATTTGACCACCCTCTTGAACCACTGCTTTTGCTAAGCCTAAGCCATACTGCAGTGGATGTAAGTGGCCAGATATGTTTTCATAGGCACACAAGTGGTATTGATCAGAATTAATATAATTTTTAACGTCAGATCCTGTCGTGATAGCCGTTTTTAGGCCGTAGCGACTTTCATAATGGAGCATCTCTTTTTCTAGCTGAATGGCTTTTTTGGGGCTATCGGCCACATACTGATAACCCTTTACCCTAGCACATTCAATTTTATATTTAGCAATTCTTTGGTCTATTAAATTAATCGCATCTAATGAGCTTTGCCAGAGCATGTTGGCATGATGAGTGCCTAATTGCTGCTCAATTAAATCCATACCACTGGCGTACCCTACGATGGCTTGTCCACCATTACGTCCAGAAGCGCCAGCAACTACTTTATCGGCTTCTAAAACTACCACAGAATAGCCTTTGAGCCTTAACTCGAGGGCAGCGCTTAGCCCAGCAAAACCAGCACCAATCACTACTACATCTACTTCTAAATCATGATCGAGCAATGAGTTAAAACTAGGTCGGTTAACCGATGCTTCGTAATAACTTTGTTGATTCAGTTGTGTATCTGATTGAAGTAGGCATGAGCTCATAAGATGTTATTAATTGAGTAATTAAAAAGATTTTTTTGCAACTTGTGCAGATAAATATGTCCAAACAAAAGTCGCAGCTGCATTGCTAGTGAGTTCTGCATGGTCGTAGGCTGGCGCTACTTCTACACAGTCCATACCAATTAAATTAAGCTTTGAAAAAGCTTCTAAAAAGGTCAGCACTTGTGAGCTCGTCATGCCACCTGGTTCTGGTGTGCCTGTACCTGGGGCAAAAGCTGGGTCTAGGCAGTCAATATCAAGTGTTAAATAACAAGGACGATTACCGATGCGACTTATAATTTTGTCAATCACAGATTCAAGGGCGTCGCCGTCTTTGCCCCTTAATTGCCGCGCACCAAAAATTTGTCCGCCCTGATCTTGAACATATTCTCTGGCCTCTTTGGTACCCGAGGAGCGAATTCCGATTTGTACGGTGTGTTCTGGACTTACTAGTCCTTCTTGAATGGCCTCATAAGTCCATGTACCGTGGCCACTAGGCTCACCAAAATGATCTTGCCAAGTATCACAATGAGCATCAAAATGAATTAAGGCTAATTCTTGTTCTGGTGCATATATTTTTTTGGCTGCTCTTAAAAGAGCTAGTGTTATAGAGTGGTCACCCCCCAAAAACACACAATGATGCTTTTGCATTAATACGCTGGCTTGCTCCTCTATGGCCGCTCTAACCGGAGGCAAACCAGACGCATTAGGCAATACCATATCACCCGCATCGCCTAAATGCTCTAGCGGAGAAACATCAAAATAAGGATGTGTTGCATCACATAACATATGGGATGCTTTACGAATTTCTGCAGGTCCAAAACGAGCTCCTGGGCGGTTAGTGACTGCACCATCGAATGATATGCCAGCGACAGCAAACTCTTGATTGGAAAGCGCCTCTGCGGCTAAAAAACGCATGCCATGATTGACATAAGCAAAATGTAATTGGGACATATAAAAATAATGATGGAAAATGAATAATTGTGCCTGTTTTTACAGTGGCGACCAAAAATTATAGTTTTCGTTATACAAGATAAAGTATCGTTGAGAAATTGGTCTTTTTAAAGTACCAATTTTTATTTTTATCAAGGTGCCAAATAAAAATAAATGGACTAAATAGCATTTGTAATTTGAAGTTTTTACTTTCAACTTAGCGGTGTATGGAGTTGAATGAGTCGGCGATGCAACTTCTTATATTACACATTGCGTTTGCGAGGGCGAATCAATTGTGGTGTTTGATATCCCATATAGTAAATTACGAGTAAATAAAACTGGCTAAACTATTATTTTTAATGTATTCTAATCATGGCTTAAGCCACTAAACTTGAGATTTTTGGGTGCTGACTTGATTGTTGATGGCAGTTAGTGCAAGCTCAGTCATCATAGTTTATCAATGACTTTATCAAAACATCCTTAAGCGCTAGCAAAACGACTAACAACCATCATGTTGTAAGATTAGACAAACTTTTTTCGTCGTCTTTTAGCCATGACTTTGGCTTATGGTTTTAAAATCCTCCTAATAGTTCTGCTCTATAAATACCCCCACACGCCATGTAAAAAAAGTTTTGTATTTTGTTATTGCGGACTTAGTTACTTTTAGGAAATTTATTATGAATCCCTCTTCTTCAGATCAAAGCACCTATTTAGGTTTTAGAGTCAATGGCAATGTTTTTGCTCACATTAATCAGTTTTCAGATGAGATGACTGCATTAAGACGTGAGTTGCATGAAAACCCGGAACTTGGTTTTGAGGAGGTGTACACCTCTAAAAGGGTGTATGAAGCCCTCAAAGTTTGTGGTGTTGATGAAATTCATACCGGTATTGGCAAAACAGGTTTGGTAGCCGTTATTAACGGGAAAACCAATCATCAAAATCAAATGATAGGTTTGCGCGCCGACATGGATGCTTTACCTCTCACTGAAAATAATGCTTTTGGTTGGAAGTCAAAAAAATCGGGTCTCATGCATGCTTGTGGCCATGATGGTCACACCGCCATGTTGGTAGCAGCTGCACGATATTTAGTCGAAACACGTCAATTTGATGGCAAAGCGGTGTTAATTTTTCAACCAGGTGAGGAGGGGTATGCTGGTGCAAGGGCTATGATACAAGATGGATTGTTTGATCGTTTCCCAGTGCAGTCAGTTTATGGCATGCATAACTGGCCAGCGATGCCCACTGGCAAAATCGCAGTGAATCCTGGACCCATGATGGCCGCTTCCGATAAATTAAGTATTGTGGTGCATGGTAATGGTGGTCATGGTGCTCATGCGTATCAGGCCATCGACTCAGTGATGATTGCAGGTCAAATTATAGTGGCATTGCAAGCGATTGTGGCCAGAAATGTAAGGCCACTTGATAATGCAGTGATTAGTATTTGTGCCATGCAAGCTGGCGATTTAAGCGCCTATACAGTTTTGCCAGATGATGCCACCTTGGTGGGTACTGTGCGTACCTTTAAAGCTGAGGTTCAGGTACTGCTTGAAAAACGAATTAAAGAGGTTTGTCAGGGTGTTGCACAGGCTTTTGGGGCAACTGTAACGGTCAAATATGAAAGAGGTTACCCAGCGACCATTAACACCGAAGCCGAGGCTTTATTTGCCGCTCGAGTCGCTACTGGATTAGTAGGTTCAGACAACGTTATTGGTAATTTAGACCCTAGCATGGGAGCTGAAGATTTCAGCTTTATGCTACAACATAAACCAGGCGCTTATTTACGAATTGGGCAAAGTGAAGCTAATGGTGCGGGCAGCTGTTTTTTACATAATAGCCGTTATGATTTTAACGATAATATTTTGCCTTTAGGGGCTGCTTTGCATGCCAGCTTGGTAGAGCAAGCAATGCCCTTAGCTAGAGTTTGAGAGTTGTAAATTGCGAGTTTGGTAAGTGTTGAAGTGGGCGTAGGTTTTTAATAATAAGTGATTGTAAAAATAAGATTAAAAACCGCCCACCATTTTGAAATTTTATCCAATCCGATAAGGCTTAGTTGGAAGCCGTATGGGATTGAATAAAATAATTAGCAGCTGAACTCTTATAAGCAGATTTTGATTTTGCCAGTTCTAGAGCAATTGCTTTTTTTTGTTTTTGCCTGACGGTTTTTTCAGTGCGGATATGTTTACCTGCTTTGGCAAGTGCGGCTTTTACTACAAATGGATTTCTAGGTTTTAAAGCGACTAGAACAAGAGTGTTTTTTTTCATATAAAAATACGTCAAGTTAAAAAATGCAATTGTATTCAAAAGTTTCTTTATTAACAGTTGAATCTTGCGCAAAAAGTTTAAATTTGGTCAATTAAAAATGGCTTGTTGTATTGAACAAACAAGCCATGTTTTGAGTTGTGTAGTCGCAGGCAATTAATGAGTGGTTTCTAATTCTTGCAAGATTCTTTGTTTATAAAGTTCACCTGCATTTTTCATTTCATCATCGGTGCGTTTTTCTGAGCTATAGAGCACAATTGGTTCTAACCATTCGAGGCCACAAAATTCGGCAGTTTGTTGTAGCGGGCTGGCCAATTGTGCAAGAGTGAGATGCTGAGTATTTTCCTCTTGGTAGTTTTTTTCTTCGCCTGCGGCAGTGGCAACCCATAGCAGACGTTTGCCTTTTAAAGCTTCTGCACCTTGCCCATAGGCCCAACCATAGGTAAATACCTTCTCAAACCACAAATTAAGTAATGCAGGTGAGTGATTCCAATGGATTGGATACTGACAAATAATAGTTGTCGCTTTTAATAAGAGCTCTTGCTCAGCTTGAGCATCAATTTGAAAATCAGGATAGTTGACATAAATATCATTGACATTGACATCAGGTAATTGTGTGACCGCATCAATAAGCGCTTTGTTAGCACGTGATTGTTCTTTTTGTGGTTGTGCGTAGATAATTTCAATCATGATTCATTGTCTTTCTTAGATTTAAAAATTATTGTTGGAATAAAACAGTATTAGTTTTGTGGGCTTCAGGTGCCTTACAGCATTTTGAAACTTGGCATTCATTACACTTGGGTGAGCGTGCTGTACAGGTGTACCTTCCATGTAAAATAAGCCAATGATGAGCGTCGACCAAATACTCTTGCGGAATTCTTTTTAATAAAGCCATCTCGACTTCAAGTGGGTTTTTACCTGGTGCCAAACCGGTTCGATTGCTCACTCTAAAAATATGCGTATCAACGGCCATGGTAGGTTCACCAAAGGCACAATTTAAAATCACATTCGCAGTTTTACGACCCACGCCAGGCAAGGCTTCTAAGGCCTCACGATTGCATGGAACAACGCTGTTGTGCTGTTCAATTAAAATTTGACAAGTTTGTATTAAATGTTTCGCTTTACTTCTAAATAAACCAATCGTTTGTATGTAAGACTCCAATCGAGATTGACCCAAATCTAGAATTTTTTTTGGCGTATTCGCAACTGCAAATAATCGTTGAGTGGCCTTGTTCACTGATATATCAGTGGCTTGGGCACTTAACAGCACTGCAGTCAATAATTCAAATACGCTGCTATAGATCAACTCAGTTTCAGGGGCTGGGTTGGCTGCTTTTAGTGTCGCAAAAAATTGTTCAATTTGTTCTTTATTCATTTTGAATTCCTATGCAACGAATTATGCAGTCATGCGTGAAATTAACATAGGAAAAAAGCCCATGTTCAAAAAATACAAATGTGTATTCTTTCGCATTTTTTCGATTTAAAAACAAGCTTTTCCGTTTACTCATCCCAATAGTTATTTATTGAACCATTCCAATTTTTGAATGGTGTCACTAATGGCCTTTAATGCTTGTGAGTTCACTTATTTTGAAATGGCTTAGATGTTTATTTTATTAAAATGCTATCTCTAACTACCAGTTTAATACATTTGGTCGATTTGAAAAGGCGATTCGTATTTCAATTAGTGAAGTTGTCTTCAATTTTTTTTATTTACCTTACCTAGTTTTGTCCTAAACGGTCTATGCAATTGTTAAACTCAAGAAAGCTCTGCAAAACTCAAGTGAAACAATTCGGTTAAGATTTTGCAGAGATTTCTCAAGCATCATTAAGGGAATCAGTATGAGTTTTGATAGTCAAAAATTTGCCACTCGATTACAAAATGTAGAAACCTCTGCAATTCGTGAATTATTTAAATTGTTGGGTAAACCAGGCATTATTAGTTTTGCGGGTGGTTTTCCTGACCCTGCCTTATTTGATGTCGAAGGCATTAGTATGGCTAGTACCGACGTTTTAAGAGACGCTGGTGGTGCCGTATTGCAATATGGTGCCACTGAGGGCTATGGCCCAG
The DNA here is from genome assembly GCA_023260735.1 of Limnohabitans sp. Taxonomy (GTDB): domain Bacteria; phylum Pseudomonadota; class Gammaproteobacteria; order Burkholderiales; family Burkholderiaceae_C; genus JALQUL01. The sequence continues at coordinate 6,089 of JALQUL010000032.1, forward strand.
CTAAAGAGGCTATAAGCCGTTTTATGAAGGCCAAGGGCAGTTTGGTAGAGGCCAGTGAGTTAATCGTCACCACAGGTAGTCAGCAAGCTTTAGATTTATTGGGTAAAACATTAATATCACCCGGCGATAAAATTATTGTGGAAGCGCCCACATTTTTGGCGACTATTCAATGCTTTAAGTTGTATGGTGCAGAAATTATTGGTGCCCCCACCGATTCCAATGGGGTTGATGTAGAAGCTCTTGAGCACCTCATTCAAGAGCATCAACCTAAATTTGTCTATCTTATTCCTACTTTTGGTAACCCAAGTGGTGCAACTCTTACCCTAGAGCGCAGAAAAAAAGTGCTTGATTTGGCGCTTCAATACAAAACACTGGTAATTGAGGACGACCCTTATGGTGAACTTTATTTTGATCAAGCTCCACCGCCTAGTTTATTAAGCCTAAGTGCTAATCGCCCCGAGTTAAGAGATTATTTAATTCACTGTGGCAGTTTTAGTAAAATTTTAAGCCCAGGTTTACGTGTGGGTTGGTTGATAGCCCCTGCTGAATTATTAGCCAAAGCCACTATGTGCAAACAATTTAGCGATGCCCATACTAGTAACCTAACTCAAGCTATTGCGGCTCGTTATCTTGAAATGGGTAGATTAGATGCTTGCTTAAGCAAGGTGAGGCAAGTCTATGCTGAACGCGCTAAAACCATGGTAAGTGGTTTACAAACCCAATTGGGCGATGCCATTAAAATGACGGCACCTCAAGGGGGTATGTTTGTTTGGGCTCAACTCACGCAAGGCCGTAATTCCAATTTATTTGCAGCTAAGGCCATCGAGCAATTAGTAGCATTTGTTCCGGGTGCTCCTTTTTATGCACATACCCCTAACACTAGTACTCTACGACTTTCGTTTGCTACAGCTAATTTATCGCAAATTGAAGAGGGTATTAGCCGTATGGCACTTGCTTTAAAAGCCTATGATGCCGAAAGATAGTTAATTAATTAGGATGAAGAACTAAAAGATAAAAAACTGATGCCATGTGGGTGGGGCATCAGTTTTTTTACAGTAAGTCGATGGTGTGAATGGTAGCGGGAGCATTGTTTTTGCGATCTGCAAAAAACTGTTCAAGGGTGTATTTCACGGTATGAAAAGCTAATTCTGACCAAGGAATTTCATCTTCTGAAAAAAGTTGTGCTTCCAAACTCTCCGGACCTGGGTCAAACACCGGACTCGTTAGTTGAGCCATATAAAAAAAATGGACTTGTCCTACTTTAAGAACATTCACAATAGTAAATAGTGGGCCTATTTTAAACTGAGCCCCTGCTTCTTCAGTGGTTTCTCTAGCTGCCCCTTGGGCAAGTGTTTCGTTGAGCTCCATAAAGCCTGCGGGTAGGGTCCATTTACCATACCTTGGTTCAATGGCACGGCGACATAATAAAACCTTATCTTGCCACACAGGAACGGTTCCCACCACATTAAGTGGGTTGACATAATGAATAGTTTTGCAGACCTCTTGTGGGCACACTGCCCTAGTTTTGGTGTCCCCGTCATCGGGTGTACGATGCTCAAGACGGGTTCCACAGTTCCGACAAAATTGATTAAAAGCAGAGGTGTTCATCATAAAAAATTGCCGAAAATGTTAAAAACTAAAAATAGCTGTAGTCAAGCTTGTATCAAGTATAAAAGTTTTTTAATACAAATGCACTGCTAAGGGTCTAGTTGATTTTTTAGCCTTATTAGCTCTATAAACAGCTTTTTAATTGAAGGGGTTATTTGAGTAAGGCCATTAAGTTATGGTAAGTCACAATTGGTAAACGCAATATTTTATGGGGCAACTACTTTTAACTCTAGAGAACTCAGGCCTTTAATTTCACCAATTAAACGGTCGCCCACTTGCACTTTGCCTACCCCTGCAGGAGTCCCTGTGTAAATTAAGTCACCAGCTTGTAATGTCCAAGCCTTAGATAGATGAGTGATTATTTCAGGAACACTCCAGATAAGGTGGCTTATATTGCTACTTTGTTGAAGTTTCTGGTTAACAAATAATTGAATCACTGCTTGTTCGATATCTTGGACTTGTTCTTTTGGGGTGATGGTAGAAATGGGGGCCGAAGCATCGAAAGCCTTGCCAATACTCCAAGGTCGTCCTTGTTTTTTCATTTCTGTTTGTAGATCGCGCCTAGTCATATCTAGTCCAACTGCATAACCGAAAATATATTCATGCGCATTTTCAGGCTGTATGTTTTGTCCTGATTGCCCAATTGCCACCACCAATTCAATTTCATGATGTACATCGGAGGAAAGGCTGGGATAAGGCCAATTCAGAATAGCTTGAGAATTGGCATGAGCCAGCGCAATAGAATGTGAGGGCTTTAAAAAGAAAAAAGGATCTTCTCTCCCAGAGTGACCCATTTCAATGGCGTGATCGACATAATTTCGTCCCACACAAAAAATTCTGTGAACTGGGAATAGTGAGTCAGTTCCAGTAATGGGTACACGAGGGATGTGAGGGGCAAAAATATCATTCATATTTTAAAATTATTAAGTTTTTTAAAGCTGGCCTAGTGATGGTTTTTGACAAATCATCCACCAATGAATTTGAGATATTGATTTAACCAATAACCCTGAGAACAAGCTAGGGATGCACTGCCAATGGAATGGGGCAATTAATATTAAAACGACAAGCTCCATCAAGTAGAAAAAACTGTCACTAGCCACCCATTAGATGGCTAGATTTACCCCAGTTGATGAAGCTCATGCCGAATAAAATGCATGATGCAAGGCATTAGCACAGAAATTAACCGCTTGGTTGGATTCGTTAATAACACCACCCATTAAAATAAAACCATGAATTTGTCGGGAGAAACAAATATAGCTACAAACATTGCCCGCTTTAGTAAGGATTTGAGCATACTCCAGGCCTTCATCTACCAATGGGTCAAACCCTGCAGTAAGCACTAAGGCAGGTTGTAAATTGGCATGATTAGAATGAAGGGCAGGCGAGGCTCTCCAGTCGAGATCATGCTGCTGGTCATCAATATAATGATCATGGAAATATTTCATCATATCGGCAGTTAAAACATAGTCTTTGCCATTACGAATATGAGAGTCATGACCCATACGCATGTCAGTTGCTGGGTAAATCAGCAACTGGTACATGATTTTAAATTCTGGGTTGTCTCTGGCGTATAGCGCCACTACAGCGGCTAGATTACCACCAGCACTGTCGCCACCTACGGCAATTTTATCTGCATCAATACCCAATAAGTCACTGGCATGGGAAGCAAAACGAGTGGCAGCAATACAGTCATCTACTGCACAAGGAAAACGATTTTCAGGGCCCATACGGTAGTCAACTGACAAAACAGCACAATTAACTTGCATGGCTAATTGGCGACAAAAGGTGTCGTGAGTATCAAGGTCACCAATAACCCAGCCACCACCGTGGTAATACATTAACAGTGGCAATTTGATATCGCTTGGTGCATTATCGGGTTTATACAAGCGTAAGCCAATGGGGCCATGAGGACCATCACAACTTAAATCTCTAATATTGGCAAGCTTTGG
>JALQUL010000081.1 GCA_023260735.1 Limnohabitans sp.
GTCTGATCTCACAAGAAATTGATAACTGTTGATTCTAGCCTGAGTTGAGGGCTTATTCGGTACTTTCAACTATTTTGATGTGATTTTTTTTAATTTGCTAGGATTTATGAGCAAAATAACCTTGTTTTTTCAAATCAAAAATACAATTACGATACACACTAACCAAAATAAGATTTTTAAATTGGTGAGCTAATTATGCAAAGCCAATGAATTTTGCAATTTTTTACTACTTTTTGACTTTTTTAATGCAATTGTTTTCCAGTTGCACGGTAGTAAACTTAGTAAGTTGCGTATTTGAAGGCTTTACAATAGTAATTGTAATTGCACCAAGCATTATTATTAGATGAGTGTTTTGCTGTTTCAACACTTTTTATCTTTGTCAACAAATTAACATGATTAAACAGCTACAACAATATAGCCATTTTGCTTTTCAAATTTAAATTTTTGATTCAATCACTACTTTTTTTAATCTCCAATTGAACCCCCACATCACTCCAAGCTCAACCCACAGCAAAGTAGGCGTTGATCATTATGAAAACTTTCCTGTGGCAAGTTTTTTGTGTCCTGCTCATTTAAGACCTGCTGTACAAGCGCTCTATTGGTTTGCTAGAACGGGCGATGATATTGCCGATGAGGGTGATGCCCCTTATGAATTGCGAATTGAAACACTGAGGGCTTATAAGGCTGACCTGAGCGCGATAATTCAGAATCAACCGGCTGGCTCGGAATGGGCTAGTATTTTCCAAAATTTAGCTCTTGTACTCCAAGCTTATCCTATTAGTGCGCAATATTTGGTAGATTTATTATCCGCTTTTGAACAAGATATAGAGTACACTGAAAAAAAACAACTCTATCCGAACCGACAAGCTTTAATTGAATATTGCCAACTCTCGGCCAATCCTGTGGGTCGACTCATGCTTCAAATCAACCATGTACAAGATGAAGCTGCGTTTCTACTAAGCGACAAAGTGTGTACTGGCTTACAACTAGTTAATTTTTGGCAAGATTTGAGCAAAGATTTAGCAAGAGATAGAAACTACCTGCCGCAAAATGAATTGGCTAAGCATCAACTTATTGGCAACGCCCCTGTTACTGAACAATTAAAACAAGAGCAGTATCACGCACAATGGGCGAATGTGATAGAGTCGGAATTAATTTATGCCGTAGAACAATTGCAATCAGGTCGGGCGGTGGTCAATTATTTGCCAACTCGAATGGCTTGGGAACTAAGACTGGTTATTGAGGCCGCTCTATATGTGGCCAAAAAAATCAAAAAAATGAAGCATCAGACATTTTTAAATCGTCCCCAACTTAAAAGTTATGACTATACAGCTATTGCAATAAAGGCATTAATTGTTTTTTTCACTGATGCTTTTAAAAAATAATTGCGTCATTGATTTTTTGCTTGATGGCTTGTTTTTACTCTCTTTTCGCCAACTAAAAATATATGAACCCAAGTCAATACGTCAAAGATAAAGCAGTCGCTTCAGGAAGCAGTTTTTATTATGCTTTTTTATTTTTGCCAAAAGAACGCCGTGAAGCAATTACTGCCTTTTACGCATTTTGCCGAGAAGTGGATGATGTAGTCGATGACGCTAAAGATATGTCGGTAGCGGCACAAAAACTCAGCTGGTGGCGCTCTGAAGTGCACCAAGCGTTTTTAGGAAAACCAAGTCATCCAGTAATGCAAGCTCTCATGCCTTTAGCAGCTAATTACCGCATTACTGAATCACAACTCACCGCCGTTATTACAGGCTGTGAAATGGATTTAAGCCAAACCCGATATTTAGAGTTTGCCAACTTAAAGCAATACTGTCACTTAGTAGCCGGTGTGGTGGGCGAAGTAGCCGCACAAATTTTTGGACAAACACAAAAGCAAACTACCGAGTATGCGCACACTTTAGGATTAGCATTTCAACTCACCAATATTATTAGAGATGTAGGTGAGGATGCCCGTTTAGGTCGTATTTATTTACCCATTAACGAGCTTCAACAATTTAATGTAAAGGCTCACCAACTCACTGATCCCGTATTATTGCAAAAAGGCTTTGACCCCCAAACGGAGTGGGGACAAAACTTTATTGCACTCATGCAATTTCAAGCTAAAAGAGCGCATGAACTCTACGATCAAGCGCTTGCCTTGCTACCTGCACAGGACAGAATCGCCCAAAAACCTGGTCTCATGATGGCCAGTATTTACCGCTCTTTATTACGTGAAATTGAAGCTGATGGCTTTCAAGTTTTACATCAGCGCACCAAGCTTACCCCACTTCGCAAACTATGGTTAGCATGGAAAGTACAAGCTTTAGGCATTTTGAATTAAGCTGAGCG
>JALQUL010000173.1 GCA_023260735.1 Limnohabitans sp.
AGGTCAGGCAGCGACTTGCGCATCTCCTCAATGCCCAATTTCATGGAAGGATGCTCCTCTTGCATTTGGGATCTGCGACTAGCAAGCAAACTGTTCCTCTCGAGATCTACCTCACCACAAATTTTGGTCTTCTTCTGCAACATTTAGATACCTTTTGTTTTTAAATATCCTTGTACAAGGTGTCATTCACACTCACACAAGTTACTATAATTAATTATTTGAAGAACTAGATTTATGCTTAAACAAATACAGTTATTTGGGGTACAAAGAAAAAAACTAAGCATATTTCTCTTAGTTCTATTTTTTTCGTTATTGGCAATTGGAATTGCAATTGCGCAAAAAACTAAAGTTTTTACTGGCAATATTAATCAATTAGAACTGAATTTAAAAAAGCCTGATGTTTTACTTATAAGTTCGGCCTTGTCACAATTGCCTCGTGACGTGCAACAAATTCCTTTACTAAAAAATGTACTCACTGAGGATTTTGTTTTTTATTACGAGCAGCGTGAAGAATTACTTAGCTTAAAAGGTACACTTCAAAGATTGGCTTTTGAGCACCAATTGCAATTGCAAGACAAAGTCTTAAAAGCGAGCCTAGATGTTCCAGCACAAATTGCCTTATGGAATGATGCAAAAGGTGCACCTCGTCATGCAATGTTGGTGCTTAAGCGCACAGTTTTAGCACGCTTCATTGAGCAGTTGGCTAAGGTGCCTGCTACCGATATGCAGCTTGCTGTTTTAAGCACTCTCACTATTAATGACCAAGATATCACGGTTTATGCTTTAAGAACTTCTGGTCGACAAACTTTGGCAATTTTGTCCTATAAAGATTCTGTAGTGATTACCTCTGATGCTGGAATGTTAATTGACTCAGATAAAAAACCTGACCCCAAAGCTCTAGAGCTTTTATCTGAATTGTTATCGCAAGAAGTTGAAAATAATTCGGTTTGGAGTCGCCAGTTCAACCATGAAGCACAATTAGACAAAGGTGTTTTGCACACTATAGATATTGGCAGTCGAGTTTTTGGCCAAAACTATAATCAATATTTCCCTGACTTGAAAGCAGTACAGTTACGCTTAATGTCAAAGGGAGAGTTTCAATTGGCTGGTTTAGTCAATGATGATGCCTATCAAAAAAATGTTTATGATGCAAAGTTCTTGTGGCAAAGTTTACCAAATGGCCTTGGTTTATGCGTAGCCTTACCTCTCGATTGGCAAAAATTAAATCAATTATTGCCACAAGAGGTGGTCAAGCAATCAAAAAGCTTTAGCGGGACTGGTCCTGCTGCTGTCTGTTGGTCCGATAAGGGACGATTATTGGCCCCGTTGTTTTTAGCCAAATTAACTCCAGAGTCCGCTCATTCCCCCACTAGTGGCCAAGATTGGCAGGCCTTATACGCATGGGCCATTAGATTAAACGAACAAAAATTGAGTGACCTTAATGTGACTCAAAACAATGATAATACTAACGATTCTACAGCTACAGGTTCAGATGCCATCGCTACTAGTCAGGGAGTACCCTTTGGGAGTCCAGTCAATCAAGTCATTTTTAAACCAGTGAATGACAAAAGTTTTTTAATTCATCT
>JALQUL010000262.1 GCA_023260735.1 Limnohabitans sp.
AGCATTGCCCTTTATTATGCCTAGCTACCAATGTCTTTCGACTCCTTTTTATGGTGTTGGTCTCAAAGTTTACGACATGTTGGCTGGCAAAAGGGGCTTAGGATCTACACAAATGGCCAGCAGCAGTCAAACTTTAAAAATGGCTTCTTCATTAAAAAGTGCTGGTTTAAAAGGTGGTGTGGTGTATTGGGATGGTCAATTCGATGATGCCCGTTTAGCCTTGGCATTGGCAAGAACCGCTCAGCAAAATGGGGCTTTATTACTTAATTATTGTGCAGTAGAAAATTTGCAAAGCCAAGACACACAGTCAGCCGCTTTACAATCATTAAAAGTAAAAGATCAATTCACCGGCCAAACCTTTGAAGTTCAAGCCAAATGTTTTGTCAATGCCACAGGTGTTTGGGTAGATGACATTAGAAACATGGATGCCAATGCGCAATCAAGCCAAGGCAATCAGGGTGGCATTGCAAAAACAGTAGAACCTATGGTGCAGGCGAGCCAGGGAATTCATTTAGTGGTTGATCGATCTTTTTGGCCACATGACCATGCTTTAATTGTGCCAAAAACCTCCGATGGTAGGGTTTTATTTGTGATTCCTTGGTTAGGCAAAACCATATTGGGCACCACCGATACTGCTAGGGCAGATGCACCACTAGAGCCTAGGCCTTTAAATTCTGAAGTAGAGTTTATTTTGCATCATGCAGAAATTTATTTAAATAATGCGCCCAAAGCAAAAGATGTATTGTCAAGTTGGGTGGGGTTGCGTCCCTTAGTGAAGCCCCCTAGCACAGCCGATCAAGCCACTAAGAGTGTCAGTCGTGAACACACTATTATAAAAAGTGATTCAGGTTTAGTGACGGTTACTGGTGGCAAATGGACCACCTACCGTGCCATGGCCGACGATACTTTAGCGTTTATAAGCAAACATGGTTTATTACCTTATACCCCCCTACCCAAAAATGGCTTGAGTCAAAATTTTGCTTTGGTGGGTGCACAAGGAAATACCGTTAGCACTCAAAAAATAACACAAGCACAAGGGCCCCATATTTATGGCAATGAAGCCAATTTTGTGGCGCAATTACCTGGCGCAGATATTGTGTTGCACGAAAAAATTACCGAAGCCATGGTGCGCTTTGCAGTGAGATATGAATACGCATGTACCGTTGAGGATGTACTGGCAAGGCGCTTTAGATTTTTATTTACCGATGCACAAACAGCCAAACAGTTAGCTCCTCAAGTGGCAGAAATTTTATTGCAGGAGGGAATTCAAAATCCGCAAACAGAGGCGTTTATTGAGTTGTGCAATACTTATTTAACACTTTCTCAAGCCTAAAATACGGGCTAAAAAAAAGTTCAACCCATAAAAAAGGAGCAGTCAAAAGCTCCTTTTTTTATTTCGATCCATTCAATCTTTATAAAAATAATTGCTGTAAATCATTTAAAAAATTAATCCCATGCGGAGTCGCTTTTATTTGATGCAAGTCATCAATTAACAAGCCTTTTTGAATGCCTTGAGCAAGGCCTTTTTGAATGCTTGAAATTGGCAACCCAGTACGTTCTAAAAATTGCACTACAGTTACCCCTTCAATTAGGCGCAGGCCATTGAGCATAAATTCAAAAGGTAAATCGGCTCTTTTAATTTCTGACTCTTGAGCAATGGCGTTTCCAGCCAAGGCTTTTTCGATGTATAGAAGGGGGTCACGAGTTTTATTTTGCCTAATAATACGATGGGCAAAACTAATCTTGCCATGGGCTCCGGCACCAATACCTAAATAATCACCAAATTGCCAATAATTTACATTGTGCCAACACTGATGGCCTTTGCGACTAAAGGCAGAAATCTCATAACGCTTTAACTCATGACTAGCGGTACGCTCTTCAATGAGGTCTAGCATAGAGTAGGCGGTGTCTTCATCGGGCACTACCGGCGGGTATTTTGCAAATACCGTGTTGGGCTCTAGAGTTAGTTGGTAAATTGATAAGTGAGGTGGCTGAAAACTGAGCGCTGTGTTGAGATCGGCTTCAAGTTGTTCTATGGTTTGCTGTGGCAATGCATACATTAAATCAAGATTGTAGGTCTTAAAAGTGGCCGCTGCTTCTTGTAAGGCAAGATGGGCTTGCTCTGCAGAGTGCACACGCCCTAAGGCCTGCAAATGAGCGTCATCAAAGCTCTGAACACCTACAGACAATCTCGTTACACCAGCATTTTTAAATGCCCTAAATCGATCTTTTTCGAAAGTGCCAGGGTTTGCTTCTAGCGTTATTTCACACTCAGCGACCAAAGGCAAGAGGCTACGAATTTGGCTTAGCAAAGACTCAATTGATTCTGGACTAAATAAGCTGGGAGTACCGCCCCCTATAAAAATACTTTGCACCGGACGTCCCCAAATGAGAGGCAGGGCCGATTGCAAATCTGCTATTAAGGCCACTATGTATTGTTGCTCTAGGGCGATGGGTAAGTGTAGATGTTGAGCAGGTGTTGTACTGCTTAAGTCAGTATTTAAATGAGTGCTTGAACTAGTCGCATGAATGCTGGAGTGCACCTTGATTTGGCTAGGTCGGTTAATGACTTCATGCGAATTAAAATCGCAATAAGGACATTTTTTTAAGCACCAAGGTAAATGAATATATAGCGATAAAGGGGGCAACGAAGTAAGTGATAAAGTGCCTGCCCTCATGTAATGCGTGATGTCTTGCATTGCCATGTTTTATAACCAACGTTCTTTTAACATCGTCAGCATGAGTCGGGCGGCTTGCCCTCTGTGGCTGAGTCGATTTTTATCCTCGGGGCTCATTTGTGCAAAGGTTTTACCCTCTGACTCGATCCACATAATAGGGTCAAAACCAAAACCTCCCTCACCAATTGGAGCTGGAGTAATAACGCCAGTGGCCCTACCTACTGCAATTAAAGGCTCTGGGTCTTGGGCATGACGAACGGCGACTAAAGTGCTAACCAAGGCAGCACGGCGATTACTAATGCCTTGCATATTGTTTAGCAACGCAGTCACATTATTGGCGTCACCTTTGGTCATGCCAAATTGAGTGGCGTAATAAGCGGTATCAACACCAGGCAGGCCATTAAAAGCATCTACACATAAACCAGCATCGTCGGCAATAGCGGGTAGTCCACTGGCCAAAGCGGCATGCCTGGCTTTAGCGAGGGCATTTTCTACAAAGGTAAAAAATGGTTCGGCAGCTTCGGTGATTTGAAGATCAGATTGTTTGATTAGGGTAATGCCAAGAGGTTCAAATAATTGACCCAATTCAACTAGTTTACCAGCATTATTAGAGGCTAAAACAATTTTAGTAAGCGACATAATCTTAAGCAGAAGTGTTATGAGTAGATAAAGCTAAAGCTTGGGTTTGGAGCTGGCATAACTGGCCAATACCGGTGCTTGCTAAATCTAATAATTGATTCAGTTCTGGGCGGGTAAAAGCCAGTCCTTCTGCTGTGCCTTGTACTTCTACAAAATGGCCGCTACCAGTCATGACCACATTCATGTCGGTGTCACAGGCGGAGTCTTCAACATATTCTAAATCTAACAAGGCTTGGCCATTTAGGATTCCAACAGAAACAGCTGCAATTGAGTCTTTAATGGGTGAGCTAGCTAATAAACCTTTCGCCATTAAAAAAGCCACCGCATCTTGAAGCGCTACATAGGCGCCTGTAATGGCTGCCGTACGAGTGCCGCCATCAGCTTGTAAAACATCACAGTCAATTGCAATTGTGCGTTCGCCTAAAGCTTTTAAATCGACAATTGCTCTTAATGAGCGACCAATTAAACGTTGAATTTCTTGGGTACGCCCACTTTGTTTGCCTTTGGCAGCTTCGCGGTCTGAGCGAGTATGAGTGGCACGGGGCAACATACCGTATTCGGCCGTTACCCAGCCCTCGCCGCTGCCGCGTTTGTGTGGCGGTACGCGTTCTTCTACAGAAGCCGTGCATAAAACTTTGGTATTACCAAAAGCAATCAGAACTGACCCTTCTGCATGAATAGTGTAGCCACGGATCATTTGAATGGGGCGTAATTGTGTAGCTAGGCGGCCTTCTGGTCGATTGGAAATAGTCATATTAATTTTAAAAATAGAAAAGGGAAAATGGAAGTCTTAGTTAGAGTTGTTGGCTTTTTTAATAGAGGCATTAATAGCCGCAATAGAAGCTTCAATAGAGGATAAACTCATTTCATTCATTTCATCGGTTGGAATGAGCTTGGTGGCATCGGTAATGGTAGAGGCATATACCCCTTCTGTAAGGGTATGAGTAAAAATAGTAGTCGGGTCATCTAGGCGGTCACTTTGATGGTCCCAACTCACTGTTAATACGGTGACATTATCGGAGTGAATACCTGCTCGGCGCAGAGCTAAATCTACCAAAATATTGGAGCTTTTTGCAATGGGTTGTTCCCATAACTCATCCACAATTTCTTCGTCGGTGACAGGACCCCATAAACCATCTGAGCATAATAAAATTTTATCGCCTTCTTGTAATTCAATGGCCTCAGAAACCGAAAATAAAGGGTCCACTGGCGAGCCTAAACAGGTAAATAAAACGTTTCTATTAATGTCTTTTTCACGCGCTTGTGGCGACAGCAAATGGGGTTGTTCGGCATAAGAGTGATCTCGGGTGCGGCTCCACAAAACACCGTTTCGAATTAAATAAAGTCGTGAGTCACCACAATGAATGGTGGTGAGCCAACCGTCCACAATGGTACAGGCTACAAATGTAGTGCGAGGGCCCACAGGCATACCTTTGTTATTGGCATAACGTAAAATTTCACGGTGTGCATATAACAAAGCTGCTTCTAAAAAATGGGTGGCCTCGGTTTGATTGCGAAGCGGTCTTTTTTGAAATAAATTAGAAGACGATTGCAAAGCAATTTGAGCTGCTACCTCGCCCTCTGGATGACCACCCATGCCGTCAGCCACTGCAAAAAATGCAGATTCACGATTAAAAGAATAACCCATTCGATCTTGATTATTAGACCGGCCACCTTTGCGACTGAGTTGAAAAACTGAAAATTTCATAGGGTATGTGGCTGATTAAGCTTAAACAAATGAGATATAAAGAGGCCGTATTAAAATTTATCGAATGGGTTGTGTGGAGTTTTTTTGATTGATATGGGCTGGAGTAGAGCCCGACATCAAATGCTTTTGAACCAAATGTACCGATTGAGGTCTCTCCATATAATCAAGCGATAAACACCAAGCTACCAATTGCCGCATAGGTGTTGAATATTCTGATTTTAATTTCGCCAAGGCAGTAATGAGATTGTCATTCTCTTTGCGTTTAATTGCGTCTTGAGGCGGGTAACCCGTCATACAAGAAAAAATACAAGCACCAATTGCATAGATATCGGTCCAAGGGCCTAAAGAACCTAGTTTGTCGTACATTTCAGGGGCTGCAAAACCAGGTGTGTACATAGGTCTTACAAAACTACCATCTTTGTTAATGACTTCACGGGCGGCACCAAAATCAATTAAAACAGGTTTATCGTCTTCGGTAATAAAAACATTAGATGGTTTTAAATCAAGGTGCAACATTTTTTTTTGATGTACAAATCGCAGTCCAGAGAGTAAATCATCAAAAATGGCATGAATTGTAGCTTCTCGGAAAACATATCGTTTCTTAAGCCCTCTCGCGGTTAAAATAAAGTCTTGTAAGGTATTACCATGTAGGTAATCCATGACCATGTAAACCGTACCGTTTTCCTGAAAAAAGTTTTGTACTTGAACTACACTTGGATGATGAACTTGGGCCAAAGCCCTACCTTCTTCAAAAAAACTCTTCATACCCAGCTGGTATAAGGCAGATTTACCCGCTCTAACTTGCGGTGTGAGTTGGCCCACTTGCCGGTGAACTAAAGATGCAGGCAAGTACTCTTTGAGTGCGTATTGCTTGCCTTTTGGATCCACGACCAAATAAACCGTCCCAAACCCGCCTTCAGCGAGTCTTCGTACAATCTGATAGCCGCCCACAACACAGTTAAGGGGTAGGGGAAGAGGTTTAACCATAACGTAGTTTTAAGTTTTTTGGGTTTTTGTTTTTTTATTTGTTGCTTTAACCCATTAATTAACACAAACGAAATGAAACGCTTGCTAGGCAACCGTTTCATTAACAATACTTGAAAATTAATACAATTTAACTGAGATTTCAATTCTATAAAGAGGTAGATTATGGCAGTTTATAGCATGACAGGTTATGCCAGTGCGCAATCTGATTTGTTAAAAGTGGGGGATTTGTCACAAGAGTCACAAAATCAGGCCGTTTTAACAGGTAATAGAGTAGGAATTGAAATTAGGGCTGTTAACAGTCGATTTTTAGACCTTAATTTTAAACTACCTGAAGAATGTCGCCAAATAGAGCCTTTATTACGTGAACTTGTACAAAAACAATTAAAACGAGGCAAAGTAGAACTTAGAGTTTGGCTAGAAGGCGAGAAAAAACAAGGACTTAAAATGCCTCCGGAGTCGGTGTTAAAGTCTTTGGTCAGCATAGAGCAACAGTTATTAGGCCAGTTTCCAGAGGCTAAGCGTTTAAGCATTATCGATTTACTTCGTTATTCAGACGCATCTGATGCGAGTCCCATTGACTACGCTCCCACGGTTTTAGATTTGTCAGGGCAAGTTTTAGCAGCGCTTAAACAAGCCCGAGCCCAAGAAGGGGAACGTTTAAGTAAAATGCTACAGGACCGTTGTGCCCAAATTAGGGCATGGGTGGGTACTGCCCAACCTTTGGTAGCGCAAGTTGTAAAAGCCCAAGGTGACCGATTTTTAGAGCGTTGGAAAGAGGCAATGGCCTTGACTGGGGCGCCTGCTGCTGTCATAGAAGCCAACACCCTTATTCATGAGCGTGCACTTGCAGAGGCCACTGCCTTTGCTATTAGAGTAGATATTGACGAAGAATTAACTCGTTTAAACTCACATATTGATGAAATTGAAGCTCTACTTGGCAAAGGTGGCGAATTAGGAAAACGTTTAGATTTTTTAATTCAAGAGCTGTTACGTGAGGCCAATACTTTAGGCTCTAAAGCGGCCAGCTTCGATTTAACCAAAATTGCCGTAGAGTTAAAAGTTCTAATAGAGCAAATGCGCGAACAAGTACAAAATCTTGAGTGATGAGTTGGTATTCAATAACTGATTTTTGTAGCTGACTCAACGCCGAGCATAACCAATTAAAAGTGAGGTAATGCACAATGTGGGAATGTAGCAGCAAGATGCCAATAAGATTGGTATTAGCAGGTCAGAACAGTTATTAATAGCTAGCGCATTTAATGTTAGAGTTGTGTTATTTTTAGATTAAATTTTATGGACTATCCAGGAAACCTTTTTGTGATTGCAGCCCCTAGTGGTGCTGGTAAATCTAGCCTTGTTAACGCCTTAATGGAGGTCGATGGATTGGTCCAGCCTTCAGTTTCTCACACCACTAGGGCGCCTAGGGGGCAAGAGAAAAATGGCCGTGAATATCATTTTATTAGCAATGCCCAATTTGATGAAATGGTAGCTAATAATGCTTTTTTAGAATGGGCGCATGTTCATAACAACCGCTACGGCACTTCTAAAAAAGAAATTGAAGCCAAAATAGCCAATGGCACTGATTTAGTCCTAGAAATTGATTTTCAGGGGGCTATTCAGGTGAAAAAAATATTTACCAATGCCAGCTTAATCTTTATTTTGCCTCCAAGTTGGGAAGAGTTAAAGGCCAGACTAGAGCGTCGTGGCGAAGATGCCGAAGACGTGATTGAAATGCGTCTTAAAAATGCCGCTATTGAAGTTGCGCAAGCAAAAGAGTTTGATTTTGTTATAATCAATGAATTATTTGACCGTGCGCTATTTGATCTTAAAGCTATTGTGCATGCACAACGCCTTAAATTTTTAGCCCAGCGTCGTCGTAGGGCACTCACTTTTCAAGCGCTCAATATTGCAGACTAGTCGGTACTTTTTAAAGCCCAAATATTATCAATTTGAAGCTTTAAAAATTAAAAAGTACCAATACAGTCAATTATTACAAGAACCCCAACAGGATTAATCATCATGGCACGTATTACCGTAGAAGACTGCTTACAACGCATTCCTAACCGTTTCCAATTAGTTTTGTGCGCCACTTACCGTGCTCGCATGTTAAGCCAAAACCACACACCAAAAATTGAAACCAATAACAAACCAGCAGTTACCGCCCTGCGCGAAATTGCAGCCGGTGAAATTGGCCTAGAAATGCTTAAAAAAGTTCCAACCTAATTAGAAATTTAAATTTTTCCATCCAATCTCAAAAGTAACTCACTTTTTTGGGCGGGTAATTGGATCAAGTTTTAAAATAAACATGCCTCAATATAAAAATATGAGGCATTTTTTGTGCAGGCTTCAATAAGTAAAAATAAATGTTTATCTTTTTAAAAAGATGGGTAACACCAGCTTGCTTTACTTTTATTGTTGAACGAAAAGGTTCAGCAAGGCAGGTGATTCATTTCAACTTAAGGTTTAGCTTGAACTAATAAATTGGCAATTAAACTAGTCATACTAATTTTGCGAACAGTAGAACCAATAAAAGACAAAATGCCACTTGTTTTCGATCCAGTTTTACGCCATAAAACATCATCTTGTCCATTACCATCATAGTCACCCACATGAGCAATCCCCACATTGGCTGCCAATTTCGCAATTAAGGTGAGGCTGACACTATTACCAAAAATACGACCTACATAAACCCGTCCAGCAGTATTTTTAATCAATAAGTTGGTAGCAGAGTCTTTATAAAAACGACCTACACCTACCACACTTTGACCACCTGCTAAACCAATTGTGGCGGTTGCTAATTCTGCCGCACCATTCATATAGACGACACTGACCACATTGCTAGCGCTATCTTGGAAGACCAAGTCAGCTTTACCATCGCCATTAAAATCGCCAGCACCTTTATAAACAGCTGTACTTGATAAAGCTTTAACTGTATTGTATGTGAATGCACCGCTACCATTTTGGATGGAAACACTAATTTGACCGGCTACATTTTTCAAAATAACGTCGTCTAATCCATCGCCATTAATATCAGCGGCACCTTGTACCACACTTCCAGTAGGTTGCGTACCAGTCACTGGTGTTGTCGCAATATTGGCACGGGCAACCATAAACAAGATATTAGTAATGACGCCAGAAGCATTGGTTTCTAAAATATCAGCACGTCCATCGCCATTAAAATCACCTATGGCACTGACTTTTCTGTTGGCGTCAAAAACTAAACCACTAGTACCCAATGCATATCGTGACTTGTTAAGATAGGCAACCAATAAAGCACCGCTTTCACCAGCAATTGGCTGTTTGAATAAAATATCGCTACGACCATTGCCATCGAAATCGTTGGTGGCACGCAAGGCGGTAGAGCTTAATTGGCTAACTGCTTTAGAGGCATCTAAAATACCAGTTCCGCAACCACCGTATGAGTTGGCATCACAGCTTCCACCTGCAAAAGAGTTAACTGCTTGTTTAATGAGATTTTCTGCATCCACAGCCCTTAAACGTGGTTTATAAGAAAGCATCAAGGCAATGGTTGCAGCAACATGGGGGGTTGCCATTGAAGTACCATTGTAACTTGAGTAAACATTGTCTTTTCCTACAGAGTTGGTACCACTGTTAAGGGTTGATACAATATCAACACCAGGTGCTGAAATGTCAACTTTATCGCCATAATTAGAGAAAGATGCACGGTTACCTGAAGAGTTAGTTGCTCCTACTGTAGTAGCGTCTGTACAATTGGCTGGAGATGAGTTATTAGCATTTTCACCTTCATTGCCAGCAGCAACCACTACAATAGCACCGTTTGCCCTGGCTTTGGTAATAGCCCTTTGCATGAGTGGATCACATACACCATAATTATCGGCTTCACCACCTAAAGAAAGATTAATCACTTTAGCTGGAGTTTTATTGGTGGGTGCACCAGAGACTTTACCACCAGATGCCCAGACAATAGCATCTGCAATATCGTTGGTATAACCACCACAGCGTCCCAAAACCCGTACCGGTAAAATTTTGGCACCATAGGCAATACCAGAAACACCTAAGCCATTGTTGGTGTTGGCGGCAATTGTGCCTGATACATGTGTGCCATGCCAGCTATTTTCTGAGGACGAGTAGTCGCCACAAAAACCAAAAGAGTAGCCATCGCCATTATCAATAGCATTGCTATCTCGGCCATTACCGTCGTTGGCGACTAAGCGATTATGAATAAAATCATAGCCTTTTAAAATACGACCCGACATATCTACATGGGGCCTGTAACCTGTATCAACAACCGCGACCACGACACCATTTCCGTTAGAGTAGTTCCAAGCACTTTCCGCTTGAATACCGTATGGTGAGCTATTTTGTAAGGCCCATAAATAACCATTGGTAAAACCTGGGTCATTTGGTGTCATGCTACGATGCATACGCTTGTTAAGTGAAACATACTCGATATTAGAATCAGTGGCTTGCATTTCTGCGGCAATTTTTTTAGCTTCAGCTATGCTAACTGATTTACCCATAGTAAATACACCTGAGTCATCATGAGTGGCCAATTGAAAAGCCATTTTTAAACCATGTTTATTGGCTACACTTGCAATCCCACTTGATAGGCTTGAAATAGATGGTGTTACTCCATTAACATTGCTTGCTAATTTATTTGCACTGCTAGCAGTGTTGATTGAAGTGTGAGGACTTGTTAAGTCAGAATTTATAACTAACTGACGTGCTTTGTATTTAATAATTAGCTCTTCGACTTTGTTATCGGCAACTTTATTAATAGAACCAGTCAATTCGTTTGAGCTTAAACTACTAGCACGGCTAATAAATGTAGAGGCTGCATAGTCTGCTGAGGTGGATGATGCAACGTCAATAGTTTCCAGAGCGTTAAATTCGTTTAAGGCCGTATTAACTTGACTAGTATCATTATTGGCTAATTCATTAATACCAGTGCTCACATTTGCACTTGTATTTGATTCTGAATTAGAGCCACCACAAGAAACTAAAAAAGCAATAGTAGCCAAGGCACTAGCTGTTTTTAGGAAAGAGTTAGAAATTAAGTGTTTCATTGGATTGAACTAGAATTACTTTGTGATCCATTATAGATTTTTATTAAAAATAAAAACAATATTTGCAAAACATATATTTTATAAATTACACATTTACTATAAAAAATACTAGTTATTTTATGAATGTTTTTCTTCTGGGTAATCGAATTAGCAAATATGAATTTTTAAATCAATAAAGATGGATACTAAAATAACGTATGTTAATGTCAATTTTTTGATAGGATTTTACTGATAGGTTTTGTTTTTTACAATAGAGTATTTCAACAGTTCATTAAAAAAGCATCAAAAATTGAGACTTTTTTAAAGTTTCTTATTTATGTTATTTTTTTAGAGGTAATATGTTAAAAATGACTACATCTCAACCACTACCCAACTTAAAGTTAACATCGCCTCACTCTAGTGCAGCTGCCAATGCGGCTGCCGCCAGTTTTGCCGCCCTCAATGCCCAGCTCTGTTATCTTGATGATACAGACCGAGAGCGGGTGCGTTTGGCTTATCGCTTTGCCGACGCAGCCCATTTGGGTCAAATGCGTAAAAACGGTGAGCCTTATATTACCCATCCTATTGCAGTTGCGGCTTTGTGCGCCAAATGGAAACTAGATGCCAATGCGCTTATGGCGGCATTGTTGCATGACGCAATGGAAGACTGTGGGGTCACCAAGTTGGAGCTGGTCGAAAAATTTGGTAGTACGGTTGCTGATTTGGTCGATGGTTTAACCAAGCTCGAAAAAATCAAGTTCACTAGCCGAGAAGAAAATCAGGCGGAATCATTTCGAAAAATGCTCTTGGCGATGTCACGTGACATTAGAGTCATGTTGATTAAACTCGCTGATCGTAGCCATAATATGCGCACTTTAGGTGATGTGCCTCGATCTAAATGGGCCAGAACCGCCACTGAAACCCTAGAAATTCATGCACCTATTGCCCATAGGTTGGGGCTTAATCAAACCTATCAAGAGTTACAAGACTTGTGCCTACGCTTTTTAAGGCCTTGGCGCTATCAGACCCTATCTAAGGCAATGGCCAAAGCTAAATTGCGCCGGGTCGATATGATTGACAAAGTTCGTTACGATGTAGAGTCTTCTTTAAAAGAAGCAGGAATCAATGCCAAAGTAGTGGGCCGAGAAAAATCTATTTTTTCTATTTATAAAAAAATGAAAGAGAAAAAAATAAGTTTTGCTCATGTCAACGATATTTACGGTTTTAGAGTTGTGGTGCCTAAAATTACCGATTGTTATACCGCATTAGGTGTTTTGCATCAGCTCTATAAACCGGTACCTGGTCGCCTTAAAGACTATATTGCCATTCCAAAAAATAACGGCTACCAATCTTTGCACACTACACTCGTGGGGCCAGCAAGTATTACCATTGAATTTCAAACTCGTACCGAAGAAATGGACATTGTGGCAGAGGTCGGTATTGCTGCCCACTGGTTGTACAAAGACAAACCAGTAGGCTCACATACTACAGGCACAGGTCAAGAAAAATTGGGTACGCAGTGGTTGCAGTCTTTACTTGATATTCAAAGCGAAACCCACGATGCCTCAGAGTTTTGGGATCATGTGAAGGTCGATTTATTCCCCGATGCGGTTTATATTTTTACTCCAAAAGGTAAAATTTTGGCAATGCCTCGTGGTGCGACCGTGCTTGATTTTGCCTATGCCATTCATAGCAGTGTGGGACATCATGCGGTAAGTGCTCGAGTAGCAGGTAAGGTGGTGCCTCTTAAAACCGAGCTTAAAACTGGCGATGCCATTGAAATTATTACCTCTGAAAGTTCAGCACCAGGCCCTATTTGGCTGACCTATGTGCGTACTGCCAGAGCCCGATCAAAAATTAGGCACCATTTAAAAACCTTGGCACAAACCCAATCGATTGAGTTGGGACAGTTGTTATTGACTCAATCATTACGATCTCAAGGTTTTGAACATTTACCTTCTTATGTTGGTCCTGATATTGCCATTTGGGATAAGGTCCTTAAGTTTACCGGTAATCGTAGTTATGAAGAGTTACTGGCCGATGTGGGTTTAGGCAAAAGAATTGCCCCCATTGTGGCGAGTCGCTTGGTTGCACAAATGGTGGCCCGTGGCGATAAGCCCGATCCTTTACTCATGACGCTTGAGCGTTTTGATTCACAAAACCATTTTAGTTACGGCGCAGTGTCATTAGATGGTAGTGAGGGTGGGTCGGTGCAGTATGCTAGTTGTTGTAGGCCTTTGCCTGGCGATACTATTGTGGGTTATTTAGGCCACGGTGAGGGGCTGATGGTGCATCGTACAGAATGCCAAACTGCACAACGTTTGTTAACCAAAGATCGTGAGCGTTTTATCAATGTCGATTGGGCCGAAGAAACGACTCGTTCTTTTGACACTGGCATTAGCGTAACCGTACAAAATGGTAAAGGCGTATTAGCGAAAGTGGCCTCTAGCTTAGCCAGTGCAGAGGCCGATATTTCTCATATTGATATGGGCTCTGAACATGCCCATGATATTGCAGAATTACATTTTGTAGTGGCAGTACGTGATCGTGCACATCAACAAGCTACCTTAGAGCGTCTGCGTCGCACTGCCAGTGTGATTATCGCAGTGCCCGATCAAACTGGAGTAGCAGATTAATTGACCGCCAGTGGTGCTGGGTAGTGGACCTCTAAAACCTCTACATCTTGCAGACCACTAGGGGTTAATAATCTTACTACATCACCTACTTGTGACTTAATTAAAGCCCTTGCAATAGGGGCTATCCAACTGACTTGACCTAATTGGCTTTGTGCCTCATCCATGCCCATAATGGTGATGGTGCGCTCTAAGCCCGATTCTTCTTGGTAAGTAACCGTAGCACCAAAAAACACTTGGTCTTTACCATAATGCACTGATGGGTCAACAATTTCTGCCATTTCTAGGCGCTTGGTTAAAAAACGAATGCGCCGGTCAATCTCACGCAGACGTTTTTTACCATATAAATAATCGCCATTTTCTGAGCGGTCGCCATTGCTAGCGGCCCAATGCACAATTTCAACAATGCGTGGACGTTCTGAATCAATAAGATCCATTAGCTCGGCCCGCATGGCAACATAACCTGCCCTGGTCATATAATTTTTACTGCCACTTGGCAACTGAGGCAGAGCTAACTCGTCATCATCATCGTGATCTGATTCTTTGGTAAAGGCTTTGCTCATGGGGCAGATTTTGGTGAAGAAAAAAATTGATTTTACTAGAAAGTTACTTGTGGAACTATACCGAAATAGTAGATGTAGTAGTTGCTAGCTGGTGCTGGGGTCTATTAAATATGGTTGATTTCGACCTATTATTGGGTGTAAGCAATTAAAAGTTACTTGCTAAATAGAAACAAACCGAGCGCACAAAGCAAAACACCGTTAATATTACTATTAACGGTGCTTACTATTATGGTGCGGCTGGCAGGAATCGAACCCACGACCCCTTGGTTCGTAGCCAAGTACTCTATCCAGCTGAGCTACAGCCGCTCAATACAGATATTGTATAACAGTTTTAAGCGTTTTTTAAGTTGCTCTAAAAAATTATGCAATAGAAATTAAAATTTCTAAATTGAAACCTTGAGTGTTTGGTGGTTTTATTTACTAAACACTCATAAGATTTAAATTACCTTGGTAACTAGTATAACCGTAAAAGGCATCAGTGGCATTACAATCATCGCATCATTTGAATTGCAATCTATTTTGGAACCCAAAAGTTATGACTATTGTTTCAGTTGTTTTATCTGGTGGCGCTGGTACTCGTTTGTGGCCTGTTTCTCGTCAAGCCTTACCTAAGCCGTTTTTGCAATTAGGCGGCAGTCCTTTGTTAGCCCAAGCCATAGAGCGTGGGCAGGCTTGTGGTTCGGTGAAAACATTGTTAGTTACCAATCAAGATTATTTATTTTTGTCTAAAGAGTTGGTGCGTAATTTAACTACGCCGCCTACTACACAATATTTACTCGAGCCCAAAGGTCGCAACACTGCTCCTGCAATTGCTTTGGCTGCATTAAGTTGTCAACAAGAGCATGGTCCCGATACCGTCATGATGGTGCTACCAGCCGATCATTTAATCCCCGACACTGAAAGTTTTGTGGCCTGTGCACTGGACGCTGCCCGGTATGCAAGGCAAGGTCAATTGGTGGTGTTTGGCATTACACCAACGGCACCAGAAACAGGCTTTGGTTATGTAGAAGTCAATGCAATTTCTCGTGATGCGCAAAAGGTGTTGCGCTTTGTAGAAAAACCAGATGCTACCACGGCTGCCCAATATTTAGCGACCGGCAGGTATTATTGGAACAGTGGTATGTTCTGTTTTACTGCTGGTACTATTTTAGATGCGTTTCAAAAATATGCGCCTCAAGTCCTAGAGTCTGCACAAGCGGTAATGGATCAAGCACAGCATAAAAATGAGGGCTCAGAGTCGGACGGAGCAGATATTAAAGTTTCCCGTTTTGATGCTCACACCTTTGGTATGCAGCCCGATATTTCTATAGATTACGCGGTAATGGAAAGAGCTGATAACGTGATGCTCATTCCAGCACGTTTTTCTTGGAGTGATGTAGGTACTTGGCCGGCAGTGGCTACTGCTCATGTGGCTGACCCTAGTGGTAATACTTTTGAGGCAGATGTAGTGGCAGTTAATACCACTAATACCCACGTACAAGTCGATAGCTTTACGCCAAAATTGGTCGCAACTGTAGGGGTTAATAATTTAATTATTGTCGATACCCCAGATGCCTTGTTGATTGCAGATCGCTCTTGTGCACAAGACGTTAAAAAAGTAGTGGATGTTTTAAAAGAGCGTGGTCATGAAAGCACCAGTATGCCAGCCGTAGTACACAGGCCTTGGGGTACCTATGCCACTTTAAAAGAGGAAAATGGTTATAAGGTCAAGCGTATTACAGTCAAACCTGGTCAGGCTCTTAGCTTGCAATACCATCATCAACGCTCGGAGCATTGGGTGGTGGTGCAAGGCGTCGCCTTGGTGCAAATTGGTGAGAACAAACACGAAACCTTGCCTGGCCAATACCACTATATTGAAGTAGCCCAAACTCATAGGTTAACCAATATTGGCAAAGATGAATTGATATTAATTGAAGTGCAATGCGGCTCTTATTTGGGCGAAGATGATATTGTTCGCCTAGCGGATGTGTATGGCAGAAGTTAATGAGCCAATGATGAAATAATTTCTGGCCTTAATGAAAAAAGCACACGACTAATTTTGTCTTGTGCTTTTTTTTATGAGGCCTTCGTAAAAAATTTACTACCAGTGAGGTTGTAAATTTTCTATGGCTTTAATATACATTTCGGCCACGTTAAAACCTTTTTGCTGGGTGATTTCTTGAAAACCAGTGGGGCTAGTCACGTTAATTTCTGTGAGGCAGTCACCAATAATATCAAGTCCTACTAACATAAGCCCACGTTTTAACAGAATGGGCGCTAAGGTTTGGGCAATTTCTAAATCGCGCGGGCTTAGTTCTTGCGCAACACCTTTTCCACCTGCGGCTAAGTTGCCTCTTACTTCGCCACCTTGAGGAATACGCGCCAAGCAAAACGGCACGACTTCGCCACCAATTAATAAGACCCGTTTATCACCATCTTTGATTTGCGGAATAAACTTTTGCACCATAACGGTTTGCTCACCGTAACGGTTAAGGGTTTCAATAATGGCGCCTAAATTAAGCCCGTTGGCAGGAACTCTAAAAATACCAGTCCCACCCATGCCATCAAGGGGTTTTAAAATAATGTCTTGGTGCTCTTGATGAAAGTCTTTAATGTCTTGCGCATTGCGAGTAACAAGGGTGGGGCTAATAAATTGTGGAAACTCTAAAATAGCCAGTTTTTCTGGATGCTCACGCAGCGCCTGGGCATTGTTAAAAATCTTGGCACCCTCGCGGGTGGCTTGGCTTAATAAATGAGTGGCATAAAAAAATTCGGAATCAAAGGGCGGGTCTTTACGCATTAACACAGCATCAAATTGATCGAGTGCCTGAATGTTGCCTGTGGGATTGCCTTTTACTTTGTACCAGTGTGGACCTTGAGGAGTGAGTTCTAGTGCCAGCACTTGTGCGCTGACTTTCTGGCCTTGTTTCCAATGCAGCGTATTGACTTCACAGGCAAATACCTGATGACCTCTCGCTTGGGCTTGACTCATCATAGCAAAGGTGCTGTCTTTATAGGTTTTAAAACTGTCTAAAGGATCGGCAATAAATAATAAATTCATAAAGATTGTGCTAGGTAGGTGGATGCTTTAAATTTCAACTTTACTACCCATTTCTACCACAGAGTTGCTAGGTAGTTTTAAGAAGTCTGCAGCAGCACTGGCGTTAAGATGCATTTGAGCAAATAGCTTTTCACGCCATTGTGCCATACCACCACCAATAGTGGGAATTACAGAGTCACGAGAGAGGAAATAGCTGGTGCTCATTTCGTCAATTTCAAATTCTAATTCGCGTAACTGCCTGATTGCACTGGGTACATCGGGGTCATTTTTAAAACCATAATGCAACTCGACTTGCCAGCAATGGTTGCCAAGCGTTTCTGTTTTGATACGTTTTTCTAGATTAATCCAGGGCGTTTCATGGCTGACAACGGTAATGAATAGATTTTTTTCGTGTAGCACTTTATTGTGCTTTAGGTTGTGCAATAGGGCGCTAGGAACAGTGCCTTTTTCAGCACTTAAAAATATAGCGGTTCCATCGACACGAGTAGGCGGATGTACAAACACCATATCTAAGAAGTCTTTTAAGTTCATGGAGTGATCTCTTTGCGATTGAGCCAATAAGGCTCTGCCATCTCGCCATGTCATCATCATGATAAATATGAGCCCACCAATTGCTAATGGGAACCAACCACCCGCAAAAAACTTGAGTAAGTTAGAGGCGAAAAAGGCTAGATCGATAATGAAGAAAATAGAAGTGGAGGCCATACATAGCCATAATGGGTATTTCCATGCATAACGAACCACAAAGAAAGTTAGTATGGTGGTGATGAGCATATCAGTGCACACTGCAATACCATAAGCGGCTGCTAAAGCACTTGAAGACCGGAACAAGGCCACCGCTAAAACAATGGCAACAAATAAGCCCCAATTGACTACCGGAATGTAAATTTGACCGGTTTCTTTGATGCTGGTGTGAATGATATTGAGGCGTGGTAAAAAGCCAAGTTGTATAACCTGTTTAGTAACGCTAAAAGCACCGGTAATGAGAGCTTGTGAAGCAATTACAGTGGCACAAGTAGCAAGTACCACAAGTGGCACTAAAGCCCAACTAGGAGCCATTAAATAAAATGGGTTTTTAACTGCCCCTGGGTTGGCTAATAACAAAGCCCCTTGTCCAAAATAGTTAATGACTAAGGCGGGCATGACTACAAAAAACCAAGCTAATCGAATAGGCTTTTTACCAAAATGACCTAAATCGGCATATAGGGCTTCTGCTCCAGTGACGCACAATACTACCGCTCCTAAAATGATAAAAGTGGTAGAGGGGTTTTCCCAAATAAAACGCGCTGCATAAATAGGGTTAAGTGCCCATAAAATGACTGGATTTTGCACAATATGTGACAAACCCAAAATAGTGAGTACTAAAAACCAAACCAAGGTGATGGGACCAAATAATTTACCAATACCACCAGTGCCTCGTTTTTGACTGGCAAATAACACCATCAAAATAGTGAGTGTTAATGGCATGACCCACGCTTTAAAATTGGGTGAAACTACCTCAAGACCTTCTACTGCCGATAAGACTGAAATAGCGGGGGTAATGACCCCATCGCCGTAAAATAAGCAGGTACCAAAAATACCAATTATCAACAACCATTGTCGTAGTTGTGGCTTATCTTTGACAGCCTGAGAGGCCAGTGCCAGCATGGCAACTAAACCACCCTCACCTTTGTTGTCAGCGCGTAAAACCAAAACCACATATTTAATTGAGACAATGGCAGTTATGGTCCAAAAAAACAAAGACAAAATACCGTAGATATTGTCTTGGGTAAATGGCACATGGCCTGAGTTAAATACCTCTTTAAGAGCATATAAAACACTGGTTCCGATGTCGCCATAGACAACACCAACGGCAGCCACCACAAGGGCTAAGGATGAGCTTTTAGATTGAGACACGTGTGTAGCGTAAAGTGATTAACTTAGTGAAAATTTTATTTCAAAATTAAATGGTTGAAATTGAATTATTGAAACAAAAATAAGGCATATTGGGTTAATCAATTGAAGCGCAGTTATTAAACAGACTTAAATTGTGCACCCGCAATGCGCAGCTTGTATCGGTATTGCAAAATATATTTACTTCAACTAAATATGTTGCAGTGCAACAACTATTAAATTCTACAATATTAATAGCAATAAATCTTTAAAAATCAAGAAAATTGTTTTATTCAAAATCTTCGCCTTGTGGGTCAGAGTCTTCAAGTTCATAGCTACCTGCTAGCATAGCCAATCGTGCTATTACCCCATACATATAAAATCGATTAGGGGAGTGTTCTCCAGGGGCCTCACCTAAGCGTGGTAAGTGAGCTTGAGGTGCAAAAGCCAGTGGTACAAAATGTGAGCCAGGTGCCGCCAACCCTTCATCGTCTCGTAGCTGCGCATGAACACGGTAGTAACCACCCACCACATATCGGTCAATCATGTGTACGACAGGTTCAGCCACCACATCGTTAATTCGCTCGTGGGTACGTATGCCTTCTTGCAAAATCAGCTCACCTTTAAATGGAGTGGCTTGATTGCTATTGGGAATTAAATGTAGATTTTTTAAATCTTTAGTGTCTCTAAGGGTTAAAAAGCCTCTTGCTTCGGGGCCTTGATTTGCTTTGACCACAATAAAAGGTTTTTCATCTATGCTGTATTCACGGTATTTGCGGCGAATTTTTTGTAATAAGGCATCGACATGACCTTCTAGTGCGTCACAGTCGGCATTTTTACTTAAATCAAGTTCACCACAAAAACTATAAAGTGGATTAATCAACCAAGGGTCAATATTAAGAAGTTTGGCGAGACGTTTGCTTAACTCATCGTAGGCCTCATAGTGCTTGTTACGGCGTCTTAAGGCCCAGCTAGCATGTAGAGGAGGCAATAGGTATTGCTCGTGTAAGTCTTCTAAAATGCCCGGAATACCTTGACTTAAGTCGTGGTTCAATAAAATAGTGCATGGATCGAAGTCTTTGAGCAACAAACGATGTTTGGTTCTTTGTACCGGTTCAATAGTGAGTTGCCGACCATTTTGCAAGGTAAAGTGTTGAGTTTTTTCAATGGCGGGGTCAATTGAACCCAATTTGATATTCAATCCGGCCATATTAAAAATTCGCATGAGTTGATCAAGGCCATTTAAATAAAATGAATTATTTAAACGGTGATCATGAATCAATAACAAATTTCGTGCTTCAGGACAAATTTTCTCGATGGCGGCCATCGCACTTTGTACTGCTAAAGGCATCATGTCAGGCGCTAGGCATGACCAAGCACCTGGGAAAAAATCAAGATCTACGGGAGACAATTTAAAACCAGAATTGCGAATGTCAACTGCACTATAGAAGGGCGGAGTGTGCTCCATCCATTCCAATCTAAACCAACGCTCAATGGCTGGCATAGAATCTAGAACACGCTGTTCAAGGTCGTCAATTGGCCCACTTAAGGCAGTAACAAGATGAGGAACCATAAAAATGAGTCTGGTTGAGTTGCCTTATCTTAAAGACAAGGCATGAATTCAAAAATGGTCTTAAGGCTTGGTATTGACATTGCTATGGCAAGATCAAATTGGGGCACTTAAGTTCGGATTTCGCCTTGTCCCATGACGATGTATTTTAATGAAGTGAGTCCCTCTATACCCACAGGGCCACGGGCATGGAATTTATCGGTGCTAATACCAATTTCGGCACCAAGACCATATTCAAAACCATCGGCAAAGCGAGTGCTGGTGTTGACCATAACGCTAGCCGAATCGACTTCTGTTAAGAAGCGTTGTGCATGACTGTGGTTTTGAGTAATGATGGCATCGGTGTGATGACTCGAATAATGGTTGATGTGATGAATCGCCTCGTCTAAACTTTGCACCACTTTAATACTAATAATGGGTGCTAGATATTCTTCAAACCAATCTTTTTCTTGAGCATTGATGAGTTTGATATAAGGAATTTGTGACAATACCGCCTTGGCTTTTGGGCAGACTCTCATTTCTACTTCTTTGGCCATGAATATTTTGCCAATAAGAGGTAAAAATTGGGCTGCTACGCTTTGGTTCACCAACAGACTTTCGGTGGCATTGCAAGGGCTATATTTTTGAGTTTTAGCGTTGTCTACTACTTTGACTGCCATGGCTAAATCGGCGGTGTCATCGACATACACGTGGCAATTTCCATCTAGGTGTTTAATCACCGGCACTTTGGCTTCTGCGCTAATGCGCTCAATTAAACCCTTGCCACCCCTTGGAATAATAACATCGACGAATTGTGGCATGGTAATGAGTGCACCTACTGCCGCTCTATCGGTGGTAGGAATCAGTTGAACAGCGTTGCTAGGCAAGCCCACATCTTTTAAAGCTTGTTGCACTAATAAGGCCAGCGCTTGATTGGAGTGAATGGCTTCAGAGCCACCTCGTAATATACAGGCATTGGCACTTTTAATAGATAGGCTAGCCGCTTCAATGGTTACATTGGGACGTGACTCGTAAATCATGCCAAACACACCAATAGGCACTCGCATTTGACCCACTCTAATACCACTGGGTACTTGGCGCATACCCTTTACTTCACCAATAATATCGGGCATATGTGCTAATTGTTCACAACCTTGAGCGACGGTCTCAAGAGCGCTGGCGCTTAACTTTAATCGATCTAGCATAGGGCCAGTTAAACCGGCCGCTTGTGCTTTAGCTAAATCTTTGTTGTTTTCGTTGCTTAATGAACCTAAGTTTTCTCGTAGCAGGTGAGCTAAGCGGAGTAGGGCTCGTGAGCGCAGGTTAGCAGAGGATTTGGCCATTAAAGCCGAAGCCTGACGTGCTTGTTGACCCATTTGGGTCATTAATTCGGCAACTGCAGAGGTAGTCATGGGTAATACTTAAAAAGATTAATCAAAAACGAAATGCATTATTTGGCAAGACTTCTCACCCAGTGCAATATAGCGGACCAAGGGTCAACTGGCCATTCGGGGTGAGGAAGTCCTTTAATAATGCCATCTAAAATATGGGCGGCTTGTAAGCTATGGCGTAGTTGTTCTAGGCTCCATTTGGGAATTACCTGTTGAAATAAGCGTTCTTTGGGACCCCAAACGCGCTCTTCTTTGAATACAACAGGCAAAGCTTTCCCTTTTTGCACACCTAGCTGAATACGATATAAAGCTCTTAAGTCTTCACTTAAAGTATAGTGCACTAAGACCGGCGCTACACCTTCTGAATGTAAACCCTCTAACATTCTATGAGCTTTTTCGAGCTGTCCTGACCAAACGGATTGACCTAATTTAAATACATCATAACGAGCTACATCGGTGACAGCACGTTCTAGGTTTTCAAGGCTAATAATCCCTTTTGGATAAAGTAAACTGAGTTTTTGAACTTCCTGATAGGCCGCTAATAAATTGCCCTCGACTCTTTGGGTGAGTAGTTGGATAGCTTGTTTACCTTCATCACCTTGGGGTAGTTGTTGCTGATTAACTGCAAGTCGATCGGTGATCCACTTGCCCATTTGAGCTACTTCAATATTTTGTACGGTTAAAACTACTCCAGTTTGCTCAAGCGCAGAAAACCAACCTGATTGTTGGCTGGCTCTGTCTAGACTGGGCAGCACCACAATAAATAAAGTGCTGTCTTGCCCAGCTGCTAAATGCGCCATATTTTGTAAGTGGGCTGAGCCATCTTTGCCTGGTTTTCCACTTGGGATATGGATTTCTACTATTTGTTTATCTGCAAATAAACTTAAAGAGCCTGCTGCCTGTAAAACAGGTGACCAATCAAAATGTGCACCTAAAGCAGTAAAAGTATGACGCTCTGTGTAATCTTTTTGGCGTGCCGCTTGCCTTAGCTCATCTAGGGCTTCTTGCACTAAAAGAATTTCGTCACCAGTAATGACATAAAGAGGTGCAAGTAGCTTTTGAATATGAACTGTCCATTGGGATAAAGACAACTGCATAATATAAAGAAAAATTTTAGAACCAATATTCAATTGAAAACCGAATATTGGTGGTAATGAGTGAGGTCAAGGCTAACTCAACAAAGTAGATTGAGACAATAAAAATAGGGGCTTACGCCCCTGTATTTGATGATTAAACCGCTGAGTTGAGGGATTTAATAGAGGAAAGTCTGCGCAATAATTGTTGCACCATATCGTCCTCAAGGTCGCGGTAAAGTAAGGCTTCTTCGTCTAGTTTACCTAGTGCCTGAGTTTCGCTGTAACTAAAGTCACGCTGTGCCACAATTTGAGTTTCTGGTACTACTATTTTACCGGCAGCATTTTTAACATTGTAAACCACCCTAAAACGCAGTTGAAACTCGCTGATTTGACCAGATGAGTTCAAAGCAGTGATTGATTTTTCACGGCGCTCTGAAAGCATAGTTAAAACAGCTTCGTTGTCGCTTGAGCCTTCGACAAATGCTTGATTTATTAATACTTTAACTTTGTTATCAGAGTCTAAACTGGCTTTTAGGGCACGAGAAACCACCGAGCCAGTTTCTGACAAAATTAAAATACTTTTAAAAGCAAAGTCAAAGGAGCCCCTTAGTCTAAAGCCACAAGAGCTGACTGCTAAACTACCTAAGGCAAGTGCCATTAAAGAAAAACTGCGTCTTTTCATGCTATTACCACATTGACTAAGCGTCCAGGGACGACAATAACTTTTTTAACAGAGGCGCCAGTGAGCAATTTTTGTACTGCTTCTGAGGCAACTGCCACCTTTTCGATTTCATCTTTTGGCATGCTGCTAGGAACTAAAATAGATCCTCTCAATTTGCCGTTGACTTGAAGCATGAGTTCGAGTTCATCTCGAACTAAAGCAGATTCATCTACCTTAGGCCATGCAGTGTCTAATATATCACCATGCAATGCACTATAGCCAACATCTTGCCATAAAGTATGGGCCAAATGTGGGGCAACAGGGTAAACACAGCGAATTAAAATACTCACACCCTCCGCCAAGCTGGCTTCATCGCCTACGCTACCGTCTGAATTAAACGATTCGAGGGTGTTGAGCATTTTCATGGTGCCAGACACCACCGTGTTGTATTGCATACGTTGGAAGTCGTAATCGACTTGGCGTAACAAATTATGCATTTCCAAACGAAGAGTTTTAGCCGCTTTGCTTAAATTTTGATTAGCTACTTGAAGTTGTAAACCACGGCTTAATACAGCTTGTCTTTGCGCTGCAAACACCCAAATGCGGCGTAAAAAGCGATATGAGCCCTCTACTGCAGCATCATTCCACTCAAGGGTAGCTTCGGGAGGTGCCGTAAACATGGTGTAAAGCCTTGCGGTATCGGCACCATATTTTTCAATGAGGTCTTGGGGGTCAACACCATTGTTTTTGCTTTTACTCATGGTACCAACGCCTTGGTAATCTACCAAAGAGCCATCAACCAATCGTTTGGCACCAATTACTTTACCAGCTTCATCTTGAATATTTTCTACTTCGTGAGGCCAGAAATATTCGATTGCACCTTTATCGGTTTTACGTGAATAGATATGGTTAAGCACCATGCCTTGAGTGAGCAATTTAGAAAAAGGCTCATCTACCTTAATAAGGTCAAGGTCACGCATGACTTTAGTCCAGAAACGGGCATATAACAAATGCAAAATAGCATGTTCAATACCACCAATGTATTGATCCATTGGCATCCAATAGTTGGCACCATCGGCAACCATTGCATCATTGTTGTGTGGATCACAATAACGCATGAAGTACCAAGATGAATCGACAAAGGTATCCATGGTGTCGGTTTCACGGCGAGCTACTTTACCGCAAATCGGGCAGGTAACGCCGTGATGGAAGGCTTCTGATTTGATCAGTGGGTTAGCCGCGCCATCTGGAACCAAATCTTGTGGTAATACCACTGGCAAATCTTTTTCTGGCACAGGAACTGCACCATGTTCTTCGCAATGAATAATTGGAATAGGAGTACCCCAATAACGTTGGCGACTCACACCCCAGTCACGTAACCGCCAAGTGGTTTTTTTCTCGCCAATTTGTTGATCTTGTAAGGTTTTGGCGACGGCTTCAAAACACTCTTTAAAAGCAAGGCCGTCATAAACACCAGAATTCACTGCAAAACCATTGCCTTTTTCAGCATACCAGTCTTGCCATTGTTGGTCGTTAAAAACCAAATCTAGGCCTTTGTTATCTTTAACCCCCACTACCTGTTTGCGTTCAATTTTGTATTTGGTGGCAAATTCCCAATCACGTGCATCGTGAGCAGGGACACCCATTACCGCGCCATCGCCGTATGACATTAACACATAATTACCAACCCAAACTGGAATAGCCAAGCCAGTAATAGGGTGGGTCACAGAAAGGCCAGTAAACATACCAACTTTTTCTTTGATAGCCATTTCTGCTTCAGTGGTGCCACCTTTTTGGCATTCTTGAATAAAGCCCACTAATTCTGGATTGTTTTGTGCGGCAACCGTAGCAATTGGATGCTCTGGTGCAACTGCACAGAATGTAACGCCCATAATAGTGTCGGGGCGAGTGGTGAACACGTACATTTTGCCTTGGTCAATTAACTCACCATTGTTAGCTTTAATGTCGTGTGAAAAAGCAAAGCGTACACCTTCACTTTTACCAATCCAGTTTTCTTGCATGAGGCGAACGCGTTCAGGCCAACCTGGCAATTGATCTTGCACATGGCCTAATAATTCTTCTGCGTAATCGGTGATTTTGAGGTAATAACCTGGAATTTCACGCTTTTCGACTACCGCACCAGTACGCCAGCCTTTGCCATCAATGACTTGTTCATTAGCCAAAACAGTTTGATCGACTGGGTCCCAGTTCACTACCTGCGTTTTACGATAAGCCACGCCTTTTTCAAGCATTTTTAAGAACAACCATTGATTCCACTTGTAATAAGCGGGGTCACAGGTAGCCACTTCACGGCTCCAGTCAATAGCAAGGCCCATAGCTTGCATTTGTTTTTTCATATAGGCGATATTGTCGTAAGTCCATTTGGCAGGAGGCACGCCATTTTTAATCGCGGCATTTTCGGCTGGCAAACCAAAAGCATCCCAACCCATAGGCATAAGCACGTTATAACCCTTCATGCGTAAACTACGAGTTAACATGTCGTTGATGGTGTAGTTACGCACATGGCCCATATGCAACTTACCGCTTGGATAAGGCAACATAGAACAAGCATAAAATTTTTCACGACTGGTGTCTTCAGTTACGCGATAAGCGTCTTTAGAGTCCCAGTATTGTTGCGCAGCGCGCTCGATTTCGGTGTGTTGGTAATTTTCTTGCATGTCGAATTAAAGATGCGGTCAGGGCACCGCTTGATAGGTTGATTTTAAGAGGCTTTTAACTAGATCGAAGATAAGTTCTAGTTTTAAGCTAATTTTATGGTTTTGTAGGCGGATTAAGCGGGCTTGTTATAGATTGAGTTACAAAACCAATTCGACTCAGTTTGGTTTTTTGCGCTAGCGCTAATAATTCTGCTACTTTTCCATAAGGCACAGTTTGATCGGCAGCTATCTGGACTTCAGTTTGAGTGTTTTTTAGATAAGCTTCATTAAACTTGGTTTCAAGCGCCGCAAGGTCAATGGGCTGGTCGTTGAGGTGAACAACACCATTGGCTTGAATACCCACCTTTAAAGGCTCAAAGGCAGGAATAGCTTTGCTTGTTTCTACTTTGGGTAGGTCCATTTTTAGCCGGCTCGCCATCAACGGGGCAGTCACAATTAAGATGACCACCAATACTAACATCACATCTACTAAAGGTGTGACATTAATATCATTAAAGGGCGTTTGACCCGATTGGCTTGGAAACTTACCGAAGCTCATAAATAAATTGAAAGAAGGTTAATTAGAAAAATAGTTAACTATTTTTTTCTAGGATAGAGCGCAAGTCGTATGTGAAACCTTGTAGAGCCTCAGAAATTTGACCAATTTGCCTACCAAAAATATTATAGGCGAGTACCGCTGGCAGTGCTACTGCCAAACCCGCCGCAGTCATAATGAGTGCCTCACCTACTGGGCCAGATACTTGGTCTAGGGTTAATGCGCCCACGCCAGCCATACCCACTAAAGCGTGATAAATACCCCATACTGTACCTAACAAACCAACAAATGGTGAAATAGAGCCGACAGTCGCTAGTGCCACTTGGCCCCATTCAAAAGGTTTTAAGCACACTTGTAAACTATCGCGCAAAACTCGGGTAACTCTTGCCTCTACAGGGAGTTCAAGGCTAAGGCGATCGGGAGTGGTGTTTTTTACTGTATCAAGTAAAGGATTTAAAAAGCCTTTTTTGTCAAAGGCCACACTAGCCTGGCAAGCTGATTCTAGATCGGGCGCTTGCCAAAAGGCTGCAATGGCTTGAGGGATTTGTTTTTTGGCTTGAATTAATAACCAAGATTTAACAATAATAACCACCCAAGAAGTAATTGACATTAGCAATAAAACTAAAGCAACTGTGATACTAACAAAGTCAGCATTTTCAATAAAGTGGTTCATAGGAATGAAAGTTAAGTCAAACTGGCATTAAAGATAGAGATTAATTATTATTGCAAATTTGATGATAAAAGAAAACTAATTTTGATTCAAGTAACTGAACTGAATTCAGTTGTCATGTGGTTTTTACTTGCTCAACTCAGCGTAGTTCTAAAACATCAAACATATCAAATAAGCCACTAGGATGTTGATTTAAAAATCGACATGCTTTTAAACTTCCTTGAGCGTAAGATTCACGACTTGAGGCTTTGTGAGTAATTTCAATACGTTCGCCCGTACCGGCAAATAAAACTGTATGGTCACCCACAATATCACCACCCCTAATAGTGGCAAAACCAATAGAGGAAGGATCGCGTTCACCAGTGACACCGTAGCGCTCGAACACGCCACATTCTTTGAGGTCACGACCTAGCGCTTGTGCTAATACTTCACCCATTTTAAGAGCAGTACCACTTGGTGCATCTATTTTATGACGATGATGAGCTTCAATGACCTCAATATCATAACCAGTTGATAATGCTTTTGCAGCCATAGACAACAACTTGAGCATGACGTTAACGCCAACACCCATATTGGGGGCCATTACAATGGCAGTAGAGGCTGCATATTTTTCGATTAAATTTTTTTCTGTTTCGGAAAAACCAGTAGTGCCAATTACACACTTCACATCTAATTGTTGACACACTTGTAGATGATGTAGGGTGCCTTCTGGTCTAGTAAAGTCGATTAAAAACTCGGCATCTTTAAGCCCAATAGCCACATCGGATTGAATTAGCACACCGCTCATATGTCCCAAAAAACCAGTGGCATCATGGCCAATAAATGGTGAGCTAGCTAAATCAAGGGCTCCCACTAACTGGCAGTCTGGGGCTTTGTGAATTGCTTCAATTAACATGCGGCCCATGCGACCTGAAGCACCTGCTACTGCAATTTTAAGGGGCGCATTAGAGATGTGGAGTGTCATAAATTTACAATTTTATAAAAACAAAATGCCAACCCAAGAAAATGCCAAATTCGAGGGAAGGCTTTAGAGTTTGGCAAACAAAAACGAATTTATTGTTTGACAGGATATTTTTGAATTTCTGAGTCGCTGAGCTCCAGCTTAGGAACAGAGCCAAAACGCAATTTTTTGCTGATGTTATCCACAAACTCGGCTTCGCTAGGCATAGT
>JALQUL010000303.1 GCA_023260735.1 Limnohabitans sp.
AAAAAGAACTTTTACTAATTTTGATTTCATTACTTTTTCCTTGGTTTGAATTTAAAAACGTACAAGCGACTCTGATTTTCTTTGTAACATTTTCCATCAAAATACATCATTTTTCAATTTTATATGTTTTCATAATTTAATATTTATTCGAAGCAAAAACAGGTAAAAGCGTATTAATTAAGTTAAATTTTGTTAAAAATAAACAATTTATTTGCTTAAACTTTATTTTTCTAAGTGTCCATGGGCCTACATTTGTTTCTTTTTTCAATTACAAAAAATTTCAATCTGTACGGGTAAACACTAGCCAAATGGCTATTGCGTATTTTTACCATATGGTAAAAAATCAATCATCTTTTGATATGTTTTTCACTTCCTCACCCAAAGGAGCCAATTGATGACGCAAGCCAAATCTCCAGGTCTGTGCAACGAGCGCTTAAGTTTGGCGCAATATGCCAATCATTTTGCCGACGCACACCCCCCCCTCAATGCTATTCAAGCCAAAATTGAAGCAGAACGCTGTTATTACTGCTATGACGCACCTTGCACCATTGCCTGCCCTACTGGGATTGATATCCCAAGTTTTATAGCCAAAATAGCTCAGGGTAATTTGCGTGGTGCAGCCAAAACTATTTTGGAAGAGAACATCATGGGGGGTATGTGTGCCCGAGTTTGCCCCACCGAGGTTTTGTGTGAGCAAGCTTGTGTGCGCAATACCAATCAAGAAAAACCAGTTGAAATTGGCTTATTGCAGCGCCATGCCACCGATGCACACATGGCTAATCCAGGGTCTGCTTTATTTACTAGAGCCAATAAAACTGGAAAAAAAATTGCAGTGGTAGGTGCTGGCCCTGCAGGTTTGTCTTGTGCTCATCGCTTAGCTTTATTGGGTCATGAAGTAGATGTTTTTGATAAAAACTCCAAAGCAGGCGGCTTAAATGAATATGGCCTAGCCACTTATAAAACCACCAACCACTTTGCACAAAAAGAAATTGAATGGTTGTTATCTATTGGTGGCATTACTTTGCACCTCAATCAAGCCCTTGGACAAGACTTTAGCCTTGAGTCACTTACGCAAACATATGACGCTGTATTTTTAGGCATTGGCCTTGCAGGCGTGAATCAATTAAGTTTACATACAGGACCTGTAACAGGTCTACAAAATGCTGTTGACTTTATTGCCTCACTACGCCAAGCCAATCATGTAAAAGAAGTGGTAGTGGGCAATCAAGTAGTAGTCATTGGTGGTGGTATGACAGCAGTTGACGCAGCAGTGCAAGCTAAAAAATTAGGTGCATCGGAAGTCACCATCGTCTATCGCAAGGGCCCAGACAATATGTCCGCTTCTGTTGAAGAGCAAAAATGGGCTCGACTCAATGACGTCCGTCTTCAATTTTACGCCTCACCAGTGAGGGTTTTATCAGAGCAAGAAACAGTAGTAGCAATTGAGTTCTCAAAATCAGTGGTGGTACAAGGGCAAGTCACAGCACAAACGGAAACTCTGACTTTAGCTGCCGATATGGTACTCACTGCAGTAGGACAAAAATTACAAGTTGAAGATGTGAATGGACTTGCACTACAAGACGGAAAAATCCAATGTGATGACAACGGTAAAACAGCCTACGCCAAAATTTGGGTAGGCGGTGATTGTCGCCTAGGAGGCAAGGATCTCACGGTTGAGGCAGTACAACACGGCAAGCTTGCCGCCATCGATATTGATAAAGCACTGAACGCTTTATCCTGACTCATTTCAAACTTTCAATCCTTCTAAAAGGAAAACATCATGGCAGATATTAGTAGCAACTTTTTAGGGATTAAAAGCCCCAATCCATTTTGGTTAGCATCCGCACCTCCAACTGACAAAGAAATTAATGTGATGCGAGCCTTTGAAGCGGGCTGGGGTGGTGTGGTTTGGAAAACCTTAGGTGAAGACCCACCAGTGGTTAATGTGCATGGTCCACGCTATAGCACTATTTTAAGTTCCGACCGTAAAGTCATTGGTTTTAATAATATTGAACTCATCTCAGATCGGCCTCTCCAACAAAATCTTGAAGAGATGAAACGTGTCAAGCGCGCTTTCCCCGATAGAGCCTTAATCGCCTCTTTAATGGTGCCTTGCAACGAAGACTCTTGGCGCAATATTTTGCCGCAGGTAGAAGATACTGGGTGTGATGGTATAGAGCTTAATTTTGGCTGTCCACATGGTATGAGCGAGCGAGGTATGGGTGCAGCGGTAGGTCAGGTACCAGAGTACATTCAAATGGTCACCGAATGGTGTAAAAAATATTCCCGCTTACCTGTAATTGTGAAGCTCACCCCCAATATTACCGATATTCGTTTTCCTGCAAGGGCTGCTAAAGCTGGTGGAGCAGATGCGGTCTCTCTTATTAATACCATCAACTCCATCATGGGTGTTAATTTAGATCGTATGGTAATGCATCCTAGCACCGATGGGCAAGGCTCACACGGCGGTTACTGCGGTGAAGCGGTTAAACCAATTGCCCTCAATATGGTGGCAGAAATTAGCCGTGACCCACAAACTGCCGGCCTACCTATTTCTGGTATTGGTGGCATTAGCACTTGGCGTGATGCAGCTGAATACATCGCATTAGGGGCAGGTACCGTTCAAGTGTGTACGGCTGCTATGGTGTATGGTTTTAAAATCATTAACGAAATGTGCGATGGCCTGTCTCACTTTATGGACAGCCAAGGTTATAAAACCCTTGATGACTTTAAAGGCAAGGCAGTCCCTACTGTTAAAAACTGGAATCAACTCAACCTTAACCACATCGAAAAAGCAGTCATTAACCAAGACTTGTGCATCCAATGTGGGCGTTGTCATGTGGTCTGCGAAGACACGTCTCATCAAGCGATTAGTGCAAGCAAAGATGGCAAACGTTATTTCGAAATTAAAGAAGAAGAATGTGTGGGTTGTAATCTTTGTGTCTCAATTTGCCCAATTCAAGACTGCATCACCATGCGTGCTTTAGCCCCAGGAGAGATTGACTTAAGAACAGGTCAAGCCGCTAAAGGAGTGTATGCCAACTGGACTACGCACCCCAACAACCCTATGAGCCAAACGTCGTAGTCAAAACAGGTATTTCATCGGGTTAAATCGGTGAAAACCCTGTATAAATTTAAATTTACTTAATGGTAAAAAAACGGTGTAATGCTAATAGTGCAAGATCCTTAACGCATCACCCTTAAAGTGAGCTTACTTGTACCCGATTATATTTTTTGACTCTGGAGTAACACATGAGCAATTCTCTTAGTAACGAAGACCTACAACCAACGCCGGTAGCGAACCGAACTTGGGCCTGGAAAGACTATGCTGCCCTTTGGGTGGGTATGGTCGTTTGTGTTCCTACCTACACCATGGCAAGCTCTATGCTTG
>JALQUL010000324.1 GCA_023260735.1 Limnohabitans sp.
ACAAAGTCCATCAAGAGCTGGCCTGGGCAGTGGAGTTGCACGAGATTGGTTTTATTGTCTCGCACAATGACTATCATAAACATGGTGCTTATTTACTTGACTATGCTGATGCAATTGGTTTTTCAATGGATGAGTTACACAGAATTGGCTTACTGGTATTGGGGCATAAAGGTAAACTCAAAAAAATGAGTGAAAGCCTTGCTCAACAAGATTTTGTAAAACAGTTATTGGCCATGCGCCTAGCAGTGTTAATTTGCCACAGTCGACAAGACCATTCGGTGACCCAAATCAAAGACTTTAGCATTCGTATTTTGCGCTCTGAAACTGAACCAAAAATCTGCATCACTGCTAGTAAAAATTGGGCTCTAGAGTTTCCTCAGTCGGCCTATTTATTACAAGAAGAAGGCCAATCGTGGGAAAAGGTGGGCTACCAATTTTTAATTGAATGGTAATAAAACTCAATTACATTTATTTTTTATACTGAACTAATAAAAGGGCCTTTTCAAAAGGCTCTTTTATGCTCTTAAAATTTTGAAGCTATCACTAAAAGTTGCACCTTAAGTTTGAATTTTGCTTGCATTCGCTTAACTGTTTTTTAGCACTTTTTTATTTTTTACCGACAAAAATGTTGATTGAATCACTTATTTAATTTAAACTATATAAATTGTTTATATTTAATGAGGGATTTATATGCAAAAGAAAACCAACAAAGTCATTATTCAACCTAGCACTACTAGCATTCAGAAACCGGTTGTTCAAGCAACCGTTGCTGCTACTACCACTGCCACACCTATTGCTCCAGCGAACACCACTGTTATAGCCCCAAGCACTAGCAATCCAGCAAATACCAAGCCCCACACCACTCCTACAACAGATAAAGCTGCCGCGACTAAACTTGCAGTTGCAAGCCCCGAAAAAACGGCAAGCAAGGGAGTTGTTGACGCAACCAAGCTAACTAGTAACACTAAAGCCAATAAAACTACAAGAACTATAGCTTCAGTAGTACCCAAGGTCGATAAAAAAGCTAAAAAAGAAAAAGAAGCCAGCACTCCTAAAGTTGAAAAAACTGAAAAACAAAAAAAACCAAAGTTAATTAGAGACAGCTTTACTTTTCCAAAAGAAGAATACGAACAATTAGCCAGCCTTAAAGCAAGGGTTTTAAAAATGGGAATTGCGTCTAAAAAAACTGAAATATTAAGGGCTGCAATTAAAAACTTAAACCAGCTAAGTGATGCACAATTATTAGTAGCTATTCACAATATACCCAATATTAAAACCGGCCGACCTGCTGCCTAAAGTTTATATGGGACGGCTTAGGGATTAAATACGGGCCATTCAATTAACCAACTTCCAGTATCGAACCGCTACTCATCAATACCGTACATAAAAAAGCCCCTCAACCGAGTAAAACTCATCAAGGGGGGTCTAATTTTGAAAATTAACTATAAATTTTCATTAAGGTAGTTTGAGCACTTATTTTGACTGCTTTTGATTTGCCCGCTACAGCTGGGGTACAGCGGGTGTAAGCCCCTTTACTATTCAGCAACCATGCATCTGTATTGTCTTGTAAATACAGGTCAAGGGCCTCATCTACAATTTTTTTACGCAGTACTGGGTCATTGACCGGCCAAGCCGTTTCAACTCGCCTGAGCATATTACGATTCATCCAATCGGCACTCGATAAATATAAACATTCAAGGCCATTATTAACAAAATAAAAAACCCTAGAGTGTTCTAAATATCGACCAATCACTGACCTCACTCTTATATTTTCTGTAAGACCCGGCACTTGAGGTGCCAACATACAAGCACCTCTAATAATTAAGTCAATTTGTACACCGGCCTGCCCAGCCTGCACCAAGGCTTTAATTAAGTCAAGGTCAGTTAGGGAGTTCATTTTAATAATAGCTTTAGCCGGTAAACCCGCTAATGCAGTTTGTGCTAATTGATGCAAGGCCTCGACAATTTTTTTATGCAAGGTAAAAGGGGCAACCCACAATTGTTTAAGTGGCGGCATTTTGCTTAAGCTTGCCAATTGTCCAAACACTTGTGTCATATCTGAGTTGATTTCAGGGTCAGCAGTAATATGGCTAAAGTCGGTATAGAGCTTGGCTGTTTTAGCGTTGTAATTGCCAGTTGATAAATGACAATAGTGCGCTAATTTATTTTTTTCTCGGCGGGTAATACTTAACATTTTGGCATGGGTTTTTAAGCCTACCACTCCATACACGACTTGAGCTCCAATCGCCTCTAACATTTCAGCCCAATTAATATTGGCTTCTTCATCAAAGCGGGCTTTTAACTCCACTACCACCAATACCTCTTTACCTCTGCGCACTGCTTCTCGTAATAAATCCATCAACTCAGAATGAGTACCGGTACGATAAATAGTTTGACGAATGGCTAATACGTCTGGGTCATACACGGCTTCTCTTAAAAAATGCAAAACGCCATCAAAACTCTCAAACGGCTGATGAATTAATATATCGCCTTGTTTGAGCTGTTCAAAAATATTTTGATTTTTTTGAGTAAAAGCAGCTTGGCTTGCTTGAAAAGGAGTAAACAATAAATCTTCTCGGCCAGCTAAATCTATTAGCTGCATTAAACGACCTAAATTCACCGGGCCATGTACTCTAAATAAAGCACTATTGGGCAATTTAAATTGTTTAAGCAAAAAGTCTGATAAAGAACTAGGACATCCAGCCGATACCTCTAATCGAACCGCCTGACCAAAATTTCTTACTTCTAAACCACGGCGTAATGCCATTCTTAAATTTTCGACATCATCATCATCAACCGATAAATCTGAATTACGAGTGACTCGAAATTGAGAAAACTCTAGTACTTCACGGCCAGGGAATAAATCTTCTAGATGAGCTCTAATTACACTCGATAAAGTGACTACTAAGAACTGTTTACCACTCATTTTGGCTGGCATTGCAATAATGCGGGGTAATACTCGTGGCACCTTCACAATAGCAATATCATTTTGCCTACCAAAAGCATCTTTGCCACCTAATCGAACAATAAAATTTAATGATTTATTGGCAACCATTGGAAAGGGGTGCGCTGGGTCTAAACCTACAGGCAAGAGAAGCGGGCGCACCTCATTCTGAAAATAGGATTTCACCCATTTTCTTTGTTCGGCATCTCGCTTGCCGTGAGGTAAAATTTTGATACCCGCTTTATTAAGTGATTCGTATAAATGATCATTAAAAACAGCATATTGCTCTGCTACTAAACTCGCTGTTTTTACCATCAACTCTTCAAACTCTGAAGGCTGATCTTCTTGATGATTGGTGATAGCTTCAAATTTGGCTAAATGTGGTGCTACCCTTACCTCAAAAAACTCATCTAAGTTATTAGAAACAATACATAAATAACGTAGTCTTTCGAGAAGCGGCACGTCTTTTCTTTTGGCCCAATCTAGCACTCGAGTGTTAAATGCCAACAAAGAAGAATCTCGGTCTAACAAAGGTAAAGCCGATTCTAGGTGAATCGGCTTTTTATCTTCAAGTGAACGAGTAGGCTCAGCACTGGCGTCAT
>JALQUL010000348.1 GCA_023260735.1 Limnohabitans sp.
GTCTGAATTGGTGGAGTTGAAAGGAGAGGATGAACACGTACATCTGCTGGTAAATTACCCACCCCAAGTACCCATATCCCATTGGGTGAACCGTCTCAAGGGCGTCTCAAGTCGAATGATTCGTCAAAAAAATACCCCAGCATTGCAAAAAACGGTGGGGTAGCGTGTTGTGGTGGAGCACCTATCGTCGTCATTCGTCAATACATAGAACAGCCGCAACCCACACCGTACTGATTGACAACCCATGGGCCTGATTTGCAGTCCCACGCTTACATCCCCGCCCTGAAGGGCGAGGTTTTACGCGCTAGCCGATAAAAAAGCAATAATTTAACGAATTATTGCTTTTAATTTTTTGATGCCAAGAAAGTTAAGGTTTACAGTGCTTGACCATTTCTAACTTGATCGAATTTTTTCAAATAATCTTTATCTTCTGTACCCATCCATACATCCCAAAATCTAAAATAAATACCATAATTTTGTTGGAATTTCATGTGATGAACTTCATGATGAGTCGCTGTAACTAACCATTTCAACCATGTTTTATTAATCCATTGAGGTAATATTTCATGGCCTAAATGAATCATAATATTTTTTAATAATGAAACAGCTGCAAAAATAAAAATAACTGAACTATGCAAGGGAAAAACTAAAAGTACTAAAATAATAAATGTACTTGTAATTAAGATCTCACTTACATTTACTGATATGGTGGTAAAAGGTGTCACGCGTACAGAATTATGATGAATTTTATGAGTATATTTATAAATAGATTTATGATGCATTAATCGATGTGCCCAATAATAAAATGCATCTGCCAATACGAATATCATTATTAAACTAAAGAAATAATAAATAAGCCCTTTTTCTGCTATATCGTCATACACTAAGCCGATTTGATAATTTTCCATTACACCAACTCTTAAACTTAATAGTGAAGTACAAAATAAAGCTATAGCTGCTTGAAAAATTTCAATTGGAATCGCTTCTGCTCTCGGTAAGTTTTTTTGAATTTTGAACTTACCAAAATATCCTTTAAATTTATACCAAATAATATAATATGCAGTTC
Organism: Limnohabitans sp.; assembly: GCA_023260735.1. Taxonomy (GTDB): domain Bacteria; phylum Pseudomonadota; class Gammaproteobacteria; order Burkholderiales; family Burkholderiaceae_C; genus JALQUL01. The sequence goes on from JALQUL010000348.1 coordinate 1,067, forward strand.
CTGCAATACTAAAAAATACAAAAAACTGAATAACTAAAACACCATCCATTAACAAAAATAGGCTTTTTAAGTCAGACAAAAAATGGTGTGATAGAAAGTTAAAAATTGAACTCTCAAATTTTGATTCATACGTGTAAGCGTCAAAATAAAAGTCTACTTTACGTTTTTTAAAATAAATCCTTGGTTGAGTAAAGTCTTGATTTATTTCTAAACGATAAAATGAGTTATTTTTATTCCATTCATTTATATAAATATTATTTTTCAATATTAAAAAATTTTCAGGAATAAGTTCTTTTGGGCTAGCATCATTTTTATATTTTATTACAAATTTAACCTCGGTATCAAGTCCTAATAATTTAGCCAGATTACTGTAACCAACAAATGTACTTGACGTATTATTGACTGATACATCATTATTATCTACTATTAAAACTCTGCAACTAATTGTCTTATCATTACAGTCATGATTAATTCTGGTTAAATAACCATATAAAGAAGAAATAAAAATTATAAAAAAATATAGAATTAGAACTTTTCTTACTTCGCGGAAATCAACAAACTTCAACATAATGATTAAGATTTTACTTTTAAGTAGTTAGAAAAATTAAGAATTGAAAGAACAATTATAAGTTTTAGCAATTAGACTACCACTGCCTAATAACTAATAACCTAGTTTTTTACATTAGTTTTAAAATAAAAAAGGGCGAAAGCCATTTTTGTACTTAGTAGCAAATAATTAGTTAATAAACAATAACTTCCACTCTTCTAGCTTCAGCAGCTGGGCCAGCAGCTAAAGCAGATTCTGGCTTTTTTGTTTCTAATTTGTCTTTTGTAACACCTCATTTCACCAAAGCGGCTAGCACCGCATTGACTCTTTGTTGAGCTAATTTTATAGTAGCAGTGGCATTACCTGTTGAATCGTGATAACCACTAATAGTTACTTTTTTCCCATTAGCAACTGCTTTAACAACCTCTCCAAGCGCTTGTTCTGCACCTGTGGCCAGTTGAACACTTCCAGTCGCAAAATAAAACGTTACAACGCCATTAATCACTACTGCTAAGCGAGAGTCACGAGAAACCACTAGCGTACTTGCGACTGGCCTTGCTTGTGATGCCATCGCTTCATTAGTTGAGACAACAGAGGTGACCGCTTGGGCTGGCTCTGATGCTAAACTAAGTACAGGTCCTGACATTGAAGCCATCGAAGTAACAGTATTCGCAGATTGATGTTTACGAGATTTATAAACTGTAGTACTAATAAGTGTTATCACAATAATAACTATAAGTGTGAAAGCTACGCCTGGTACAAAACGGCTTTCATTATCTTCACGATTTGAAAACATTTGTCAGGTCTCCCATTAAAAATTACGCTATTGTATTTTAGTTGCTACATTTTAACTATTTGTTTCATGATTCTTTTCCAAAGTCTGTGAAATAAGTTGTTATGAGCGTGCAATGTAAGAGGTTAACCCCTCAAAAATCTCTCAAATAGTATTTAATAGTCAACTAAATTGCTCAATTTTGCAATTATGAAATTAGTTGTTTGAGTGGTCATTCATTAAAAATAGGTGCATCATCATGTTAAACAAACCCGATCTTTCCTCTGCAAATCTTGCTTCTACTCCGGACAAAGGGGTCACAACAGAAGTCTCCAATACTTTGCAAAAGCGTATAGCCAGCACTTCTTTCAAAAATTTACCAAACGGTTCTGTATGTAGAACTATATGCCGTGGTGATGGATCACCCGACCAAACTGATATTTTGGTTGGACCCCAATGGCAATTATTAGCAACGCGCGAAGCTTCAGGTATGTCACAAGGCGAATTTGCTCGTGCAACAGGCATTTCAGTTCGTACTTTGCAAGAGTGGGAACAAGGCAGAAAAACCCCAAGTGGTGCCGCTCAGAGCTTACTAAAATTGATTAGTCGCTACCCTCATTTGCTTCGTGAATTATCACAACAAAATCAGTGATCAAACAGCTCTGTTTTTCAACTTGATTAATAAAAAAGCCACATTAAAAGTGGCTTTTTTGTTTTTTTAAATACCTTTGCATTCCTAATCAACTATAAAAATTGGTACTAAAAAATATTGCACTGTCTTGCTAATTCGCTTTACTTCTAATAGTGAAGAGATTTGAAATCAAAAACTAAGAGTAGCTTATTTAAAAAAATCAATTGACGGTAAACCTGCTCAATTAAAGCCGATCCAGAATGTAATTTTTTATGTCTTTGTTTTACGCCATACTTGAGCAAAGGCAACCAATATAATCATGCTCAAATAGGTTAATATTTTTCCATCTCGTCCAAAAATCACTAAACCAAAAATTAAAGCGGCTGCGGCAAATCCAAAATTACTCAGAAATTGACTTTTTATTTGCCTAAAACTATTTTTAACGAACAAGCGTCGAGTAAAAAAAGCGTGTAACACAGGCACAGCAACAGCTAAAAATAGAGCAGGTAAAAAAAAGTTAAAAAAATGGTTCACAAAATAAATAAAATTCATATGCTTTTTGTACTTTCATTACTTTTATAAATGTGCAAAAAAACATTAATTGCAACTTGTGTGATTTTAAGGGTTCAAACTACTAGTGATGTAGCTTAAATTGTCAAAAATTCATACGAATTAAACCTCTGGATATGACAATTCATACAATTGTCTATTTCAAATCAACACATCATTGCAGCTAGCATGTATAAGAAGACTTATAATTAAAGACTATGGCTGTATGGACACTTGGAATTAATCATCACACTGCTCCGCTGGATATGCGTGGCAGGTTTGCGTTTACGCTAGATCAAATGGCGCCTTTATTACAAGGCCTGCGCCAGCACTTGTCTTTAAAAAATGAAATCCATCCACCTGAAGTAGCCATTGTTTCAACCTGCAATCGCACAGAAGTCTATTGTGCTCATCAATTAGCACAGTCAGAAAACACACTGCATTGGTTGGCTCAAACAGCCAAAATGAATAGTCATGATTTATCGCAGTTTACCTATACACTAAATAATGAACAGGCCGCTAGACATGCTTTTAGAGTGGCAAGTGGGCTCGATAGTATGGTTTTAGGGGAGGCTCAAATTTTAGGTCAACTCAAAGACGCAGTAAAAGCAGCAGAAGCGGCAGGTGCATTAGGTAGCACTTTAAATCACTTGTTCCAAAAAACTTTTTCTGTTGCCAAAGAAGTCCGAACCGCTACGGAAATTGGTGCGCATTCGATTAGTATGGCTGCAGCTAGTGTTCGATTAGCAAGCAATCTATTTGAGGACCTGAGCCAAATTAAAGTCTTGTTTATTGGTGCAGGAGAAATGATTGACTTAGTTGCCACTCATTTTGCCGCAAAAAATCCCAAATCTATGACGATTGCGAATCGAAGCATTGAGCGAGGCGACAAATTAGCTGCTCGCTTTAGTGCTCAAAGTATCCGACTCGCTTCTATTCATGATCAATTACATGAGTATGATGCCATCATCAGTTGTACTGCGAGTAGCGTTCCCATTATTGGTTTAGGTGCTGTCGAAACTGCCATTAAAAAGCGGAAACACCGCCCTATCTTAATGGTTGATTTGGCTGTTCCCCGAGACATAGAAGCTCAGGTCAAAGACTTATCAGATGTTTATCTTTATACAGTAGATGACTTGGCCAAAGTAGTTGAACAAGGCCAATCACAAAGACAAGCTGCAGTACTTGATGCCGAAATTATTATTGATGCGGGTGTACAACAATTTACCCATTGGCTGAATCAGCGCCAACTTGTCCCTTTAATCCATCAGTTACAAGAACAAGCCCTAGATTGGCAACAACAAGAAATTGCTAAAACAAAGAAATTAATTGCCAAAGGTGTCGATATTGATCAAGCACTCGAAGCATTAGCAAGGGGTTTAAGTCAAAAAATGTTGCACGGTTCTTTTGCCGAATTAAGAAATGGCGACTTACAAGTACAAAGCTCAACTGCACAATCCATTCAAAGGCTTTTTTTGCGCAAAGAACGCTAGCTAGCTTCATAGCATTTTAATGGAATCAATCCGACAAAATTGCGCCAACTTTACAGCAACTTTTAACTGCCTTATGTGTGCATCGTAACACCTTCTGGCCTTAGCCCTATTTCAACTCAACAGTTATGAAACCATTTTTACGTCAACAACTTGAGCGCTATCCTTTACGGCTTGAGGAACTCAACTTTTTTTTGCAACAAACCGAAATCGTACTCAATCGTGAACGATTTTTAGAACTTAGCCGTGAACACTCAGAAGTGAGTGAAGTTGCTGAATTATTTAATCACTATTTAACAGCAGAAAATAATATTCTTGATGCGAAAGAAATGCAAGAAGACCCCGAGATGGCAGAGCTTGCAAAACAAGAGTTACAAGAATTAGAACTACTTTTACCAAGTCTTGAAGATCAATTACAAATGTTATTGATTCCCAAAGACCCTGATGATTCTCGTAATGCGTTTATAGAAATTAGAGCTGGCACAGGTGGTGATGAGTCCGCTTTGTTTGCTGGTGATTTATTGCGTATGTACCTTAAATATTGTGAACGCACTGGTTTTAAAACTGAAATTGTAAGTGAATCTACCGGTGAAGTGGGTGGCTACAAAGAGGTGGTAATTCGAGTCATTGGACATAATGCCTATGGTAAACTCAAATTTGAGAGTGGTGGCCATCGTGTGCAAAGGGTGCCAGCCACCGAAACACAGGGCAGGATTCATACTAGCGCCTGTACTGTTGCAGTTTTAGCCGAACCCGATGAAGCGATTGCCATTACCATCAATCCTTCTGACTTACGCATTGACACTTATCGTGCCAGCGGAGCAGGTGGTCAGCATATCAATAAAACAGATTCTGCGGTCCGTATTACACACATCCCCACAGGCATTGTGGCCGAGTGCCAAGATGATAGATCGCAACACCGAAATAAAGCCAAAGCCATGCAAGTTTTACAAGCTCGTATCAATGAAAAAGATAGACTAGAGCAAGCGGCTAAAGATGCAGCCATGCGGAAAGGCCTAATTGGTAGTGGTGACCGTTCTGACAGAATCCGCACCTATAACTTTCCACAGGGTCGGCTCACAGACCACCGAATCAATCTCACTCTTTATAAACTCACCTTCATTATGTTAGGTGAGATTGATGAAGTAATTGAAGCTCTACAAATTGCCCGTAAAGCCGAACAAATGGCTGACTTGGAAGCTGCAGGTACAAGGTAAGTTAAGCTATGAGGCCTATCTCCTTTCATCTTGCCAACTGCATAGATCAAGCCATACAACAAGGGCTTGATCGATTAGACGCGCAACTTTTAATGCTTTGGGCACACGAAAGACCATTAAATCAAAGGGCTTGGTTATTGGCTCATGATCAAGATATGATTCAGGAAGAAACTTATGCAAAATGGTTGCAGTTAGTTAACAGGAGACTCAATCAAGAACCTTTGGCTTATATTGTGGGGCAACAAGATTTTTATGGTTTACAACTTCAAGTCAATCCTGCTGTCTTAATACCTCGCCCCGACACCGAAACTCTGGTTGAATGGGCCCTAGAGCTAGCCCCCTTATTCAGCCAGACTTTAGATCAAAACCTACTTGACTTAGGTACTGGTAGTGGCGCTATTGCGTTGGCATTCAAAAGCCAACAAAAAAGCTGGTTCTGTACTGCGGTAGATGCAAGTGAAGCAGCACTTCAAGTGGCCGTACACAACAGCCACCATTTAAATTTGCCAGTAGAATTTATTTTGAGCGACTGGTGCAATAATATTAGTAAAACTAGGCAATTTTCATTAATTGTTTCTAACCCACCGTATATTGTTCCGAATGACTCGCATTTAGCTCACTTACAATTTGAACCTATTTCTGCTTTAGTGGCAGAAAATCAAGGCTTAGCCGACATAACTCAAATTGTGCATCAAGCCACATTACATCTTCGAAATGGTGCATATTTATTATTTGAACACGGCTATGATCAGGCTGAACAAGTGCGGCAGTTATTGATTCAGCAAGGTTTTAGTCAAGTCCAAAGCCGCCAAGATTTAGGTGGGAACTGGCGCTGTACAGGCGGTTGTTGGAATCCCTCATCCATTTTGTAATAGTGCACAAGCTACAAGTTTGGTGTTTGGCCAACACTTTCTTTAATCCCTTTAGAAATTCACCAAATAACTGCAAGCTATTAGAGTTTTATCAGTTCAGTGGCACAATATAGCCTATTGCTAATTTAGTTATTCATAGCAAACCATTTTTTATTTTGTAGAGGACATTTTATGACCACCGCTCACGAACGTATCGACCAACTAGTAAAAGGCAACGAAATTACTTTATTCATGAAGGGAACTGCCAGTTTTCCCCAATGTGGTTTTTCTGGCCGTGCCATTCAAATTTTAAAAGCATGTGGCGTTGACACCAAAAACATTACCACAGTCAATGTTTTGGAAGATCAAGAAATTCGTCAAGGTATTAAAGAATATAGCAACTGGCCTACTATTCCTCAGCTTTATGTTAAAGGTGAGTTTATTGGTGGTTCTGACATCATGATGGAAATGTATGAAAACGGTGAATTGCAACAAGCAATCAACGGTCAATAAGAAATTCCAAGTAAAAAAACCAGCCCTAAAGGCTGGTTTTTTTACTTCATAATACATCACTAAATATCAGCATTCACCAAATCAAAACTAGTTGCATGAGGCAATTGATAATGCCACCATTCACGTGGATGATGGACAAATCCTGCGGTCAACATCACAGTCAGTAGACGCATTCGATTAATTTGCATAATCTCTTGCCCTAGGCCTAAATAAAAATGATGGGAGCGCACATCCATCGTATCAAAACCTGTTCCCATATCCAATTCTTCACCTGTAGTCATATCCAGCAAGGTCAGGTCAATTGCCACGCCTCTTGTATGATTAGAGCCAATTGTAGGATCTGCAACATAATCGGGATTGGGGCAAACCTGCCACAAACGCTCTTGAGCACTTTGTGGTCTAAATGCATCAAAAACTTTAATTTTATAACCTAAGTTTTTAGCAACTTTTACTGCTTTTTGTAGTGCGTTAGCTGCTATAGGATGTAAAAAGCATTGGTCATGCAAATAAATTACCTGCCCAGTAAAGTTATCAGTTTGAGCATATTTCAAATCAATTACTACATCAAACTCTTTTTCAGTGATGTGTACCAAACCAGCATGATCAAAAAAAGGCGCTGTGCTTTTTTCATTAGAGTTGGTCATTTTTACATTTCCCATTTTCTTTGTGCCCCCAATACTGCATCAGGATAAGGCGATTTTCCTCTGGAGCCGTTATATCGCCCCAAAGCATAAAATAAATTACCTTTTTCAATATCAAGATAATGACGCAAAATCACGCAACCAAATCTTAAATTGGCTTGCATATGAAACAACACACTCGCATCACTATTGCCAATCACACGAGTCCAAAACGGCATAACTTGCATATAGCCTCTAGCACCCACTACACTTACTGCGTATTTTCTAAAATTACTTTCAACCTGAACCAAGCCCAAAACCAAACTGACTTCTAAGCCTGCTCGTTTGCTTTCATACCAAATAGTTTGCAAAAACTCTTTTCTTTCGGTTTCATCACGAATTTTTGCCTTCAGTCGTAATCCCATTTCAGATAACCACAGAATATATTTTTCTCTGGCCAATGAATTGGTAAATTCGGGCACAGGTGGGGCGCTATAAGCAATAGCAGCACTCATAGCACTTCTGACTGAGTCAGCAAGTGGTTCTTCTAACTGCCGGCCAGCCCAACTTTTTGAGTAAGGCAAGACCAACAAAAGTGCTATAGAAGCAGAGCGCTTATAAAAATGCCGTCTGTTTGACTGTAAAACGGGATCTGTCATGACTTCAGTTGGTATTTTGCTCTGCTTTAAATAGTCAATTAACACTTAATTAAAGAGCGTAATGTACTGGCTACTTGGTCAATCGCAATTTTTTTGGGTTCAGCTTCACGACGATGTAAAACCTCATAACTGCCGTCTTTAATACCTCTATCAGACACCACTACTCTGTGTGGCACACCGATTAACTCCCATTCAGCAAACATCACACCAGGGCGCTCGTCACGGTCATCTAAAATAACATCAATCCCTAAATCTAACAATTCTTGGTAAAGTTTGTCAGCAGCAGCTTTTACTTCAGGAAAACGATTGGCACCGATAGGGCATAAAACTACAGTAAACGGAGCTAAAGCATCTGGCCAAATCATACCTTTTTCATCATGATTTTGCTCAATAGCAGCGGCAGGTAAGCGGGTAATACCCACGCCATAACAGCCCATTTCAGCAAATTGTGGCTTGCCATTAATATCTAAGAAAGTCGCGTTCATGGCTTTGCTGTATTTATTACCTAAGTAAAAAATATGACCTACTTCAATACCACGCTCAATTGCTAACGCGCCTTTACCATCAGGGGATGGGTCACCCGCCACAACATTACGGATATCGGCTACTAAATCAGGTTCTGGTAAATCACGACCCCAGTTCACACCGGTGTAATGGAAATCGGGTTCGTTGGCACCACAAACCCAATCTGACATAACTGCAACTTCTCTGTCTGCAACTACTTTTACAGGCTTTTTAAGGTTAATTAAACCCAAATAACCTGGTTTAGAACCAAAATATTCATTTAACTCTTCAAGAGAAGCAAAACGGAAACCCGCTTCCATGCCAGGAATTTTATTGACCTTGACTTCATTCATATCATGGTCGCCACGTAATAATAAAACCCAAATCGTTACCTTGATAGAGCCATCTGCATGTTGATCATCAGTAGCCATGACTAAGGTTTTAATGGTCGAGTCAAGAGGAATATTTAAAAATTCGGCTACATCGGCACAAGTACTTTTATTTGGAGTATGAGTTTTAGTTAAAGCTTGCAGACCTAGTGCTCTGGTTTTTACAGGTGCCAAAGCTTCTGCTTTTTCCATATTGGCAGCATAATCACTGTTAGGGCAATACACAATGGCATCTTCGCCTGTGGCTGCAATCACTT
>JALQUL010000371.1 GCA_023260735.1 Limnohabitans sp.
TAGAAAAAACCAAAGACAACTACAACTGGCAATATAAAGGGGGCTTACTCGATTATTTACAACAAGCCCTTAGCACCGAGGCAGTAGTGCCACTTTTTGCCGGCGAGGGTTACGCTACTAAAAACGATGAAAGTTTTGCCGAAGGCGAGGGTGCACAGTGGGCGCTTGCCTTCACTGAAGAGGGCGGCTTAGTTCGTGAAAGTTTTGTTAATTTAATCCCTACCACTGCTGGTGGCACGCACGATAGCGGTCTGCGTGACGGCGTCTTTCAGGCTATTAAAAGCTTTATCGACATGCACTCCTTGCTACCCAAAGGCGTTAAATTAATGCCCGAAGATGTATTTGCACGTGCCAGTTATGTGTTGTCAGCCAAAGTCCTAGATCCACAATTTCAAGGGCAGATCAAAGAACGCCTCAACTCTCGTGATGCAGTACGCTTGGTTTCTAATTTTGTTAAACCAAGTCTAGATCTCTGGCTCAATCAACATATTGAATTTGGTAAACGTTTAGCAGAACTGGCTATTCGGGCAGCACAGACTCGTCAACGTGCAGGTCAAAAAGTCGAAAAACGCAAAGGCTCTGGTGTAGCCGTTTTGCCGGGCAAGCTAACCGATTGTGAATCTCGCGACTTACTTCACAATGAGGTTTTTTTTGTAGAGGGCGATTCGGCGGGTGGTAGTGCCAAAATGGGGCGTAACAAAGAAACTCAAGCTGTTTTACCATTGCGGGGTAAAGTTTTAAACACCTGGGAAGTAGAGCGCGACCGACTTTTTGCCAACAACGAAATTCACGATATTGCGGTTGCTATTGGCATTGACCCCCACGGTCCCACCGATACCATCGATTTAAGCACCCTAAGGTATGGCAAAATTTGTATTTTGTCAGATGCCGATGTCGATGGTGCGCATATTCAAGTCTTGTTATTAACCTTGTTCTTTAAACATTTCCCGCGCCTCATAGAAGCAGGACATGTCTATGTGGCAAGGCCACCTTTGTATCGTGTCGATTTACCTGCTAGAGGTAAAAAACCGGCCTCTAAAGCGTATGCCCTAGATGAGTTTGAACTTGGCGTTATTCTAGACAAATTACGCAAAGACGGTGCTAAAGAAGGCTCATGGGCTATTAGTCGTTTTAAAGGCCTAGGAGAAATGAGTGCCACTCAATTATGGGAAACCACTTTAAATCCAGATACCCGACGTTTAATGCCAGTGCAGCTTGGCTCTATCGGCATGGAAGGCACTAGTCAACTCATAGGCAAACTAATGGGTAAAGGCGAAGCTAGTGCAAGGCGTGATCTCATGGAAATTTATGGCGATGCAGTTGACCTTGATATTTAAGTCAATGAAGTATTTGTTGTCGCCATCAGCTCGCTTAAGGCAATTAGTGTTTGGAGTGAGTATTTTGCTATTTCAAAGCAGTGTTTTTGCGCAGGTCTGGGCCTACATAGACGAGCAAGGTACTGCCCATTTTGCCTCTACGCAAATAAACGCTCAGTATCAATTATTTGCCACCAGTAGTGTGCCTGTGGCCAGTGCAAGTTCGTCACTTGATTCCAAGTTGTCTTTAAGCAACGAGTTTCAATTACAAAATAAATCGGCTAAGTGGCTTGAGTCTTCACCTGATTACACGACAAGTAAAATCTATTTGCAAGAAGCGGCCAATAAGCACGGAATTTCCTTTGAACTTTTACAAGCAATTTCTGCTACTGAATCGGGTTTTAAAAAAAATGTAGTATCACCAAAAGGGGCGGTTGGATTAATGCAAGTAATGCCCGATACCGCCAAGCGCTTTGGCTTAAAAGATCAAAAAAATGCACCGCTTGAATCACTACTGAAAGAGCCCTCCATTAACCTAGAAATAGCGGCTAAATATTTAAATTATTTAGCCAAATTGTTTCCTAATCGACTAGATTTAATTTTGGCTTCTTATAACGCTGGTGAGGGCGCGGTTGCAAAATATGGTAACAAAATTCCGCCTTATAAAGAAACCCAAAACTACGTTAAAACCATCAGCAATTTATTAGTATTTTTTCAGAGTAGTGCACAAATAAGAGCAAGCCAAAATACAGCTTATTTATTTAAAAATACAGCTGGTTCTAACATTGCTTCCCCAATCCCGTCAGAAGCAACTTTACTTAAAAATAACAGCTCTTTTATGGTTTTAGGTGGAGCTAAAGGCCGAGGCAATATGATGGTGAATATGCCAAGTTCTGGTTTACCAATCGAGGCGATCAATGCCTCACATTCGCTAAAGACTACAACACAGTCAATAGCGGCTAATCCTGAGTTTTCAAAAGATAACTCCAGCTTAAAGCTAGACTAATTTATAACGAGTTTAATGATGAATGATTTGCTTGATACTCCTCCCAATACTCCCGATGAGCAACCGAACGATGATTCCATGTTATTGGCCGACTACGCACAAAGGGCCTATTTAGAATATGCTTTAAGTGTGGTCAAAGGACGCGCTTTGCCAGATGCCTGCGATGGGCAAAAACCGGTACAGCGCAGAATTTTATATAGCATGGCACGTATGGGTTTGAGCTTTGGTGGGGCTAATGGAGCAACCGGAGCTAAGCCAGTTAAAAGTGCCAGGGTAGTGGGCGACGTATTAGGTCGTTTTCATCCTCACAGCGACCAAGCTGCATACGATGCTTTAGTGCGTATGGCGCAAGATTTTTCTCAGCGTTACCCATTAATTGATGGTCAAGGCAATTTTGGTTCGCGTGATGGTGATGGCGCTGCAGCCATGCGCTACACCGAAGCACGGTTAGCAAAAATCACCACCTTACTCATGGATGAAATTGATCAAGGTACTGTTGATTTTATTCCCAACTACGATGGTTCCACTGAAGAGCCAAAGCAATTGCCATCTCGCCTGCCTTTTACTTTGCTCAATGGTGCTAGTGGTATTGCGGTGGGTATGGCCACAGAAATTCCAAGTCATAACCTGGGCGAAGTAGCGGCTGCTTGTGTGGCGTTAATTAAAAATCCAAAATTACTTGACTCTGAACTTTATGAAATTATTCCCGCCCCCGATTATCCTGGTGGTGGCCAAATTATTAGTTCTAAAAAAGAAATTGCGGATGCTTACAACAGCGGGCGCGGTAGCCTAAAAGTACGTGCACGTTGGAAAATTGAAGACCTAGCCAGAGGCCAATGGCAGCTGGTGGTCAACGAATTACCACCAGGCGTTAGCACGCAAAAAGTACTTGAAGAAATTGATGAAATTACCAATCCTAAAATTAAAGCGGGTAAAAAAACTTTAAGCAATGAACAAAATTTATTAAAGGCCAGTATTTTAGCGGTTCTTGATACCGTTCGAGATGAGTCTGATAAAGAGTCGGCAGTACGCTTGGTGTTTGAACCCACATCTAGTCGTATTGAAGTCAATGAGTTAGTCCAAGCTTTGCTGGCGCATACCAGCTTAGAAACCTCTGTACCCATTAACTTAACAGCGGTTGGAATAGATGGTAAACCAGCGCAAAAATCTTTAAAAACACTCATTCAAGAGTGGTTATCTTTTAGGCGAATTACCGTACAAAAAAGAACTGAGTTTCGCTTAGGTAAAGTCAAAGCTCGTATTCATATTTTAGAAGGTCGTCAAATTGTTTTACTCAACATTGACGAAGTCATTCGTATTATTCGAGAGTCAGACGAACCCAAAGCTGCTTTAATTGCCAAGTTCAATCTCTCTGATATTCAAGCCGAAGACATACTCGAAATTCGCCTGCGTCAGTTGGCTAGACTCGAAGCCATTAAAATTGAGCAGGAGTTAAAAGAGCTACGGGCTGAAAAAGCTAAATTAGAAGGCATCTTGGCTAGTAACACCGTATTAAATCGTTTACTCGTTAAAGAAATCGAACAAGATAGTAAACAATTTGCCGATGCCCGTCGCACCCTTATTCAAGAAGAAAAGCGTGTAGTAGCTGAAGTCAAAGTAATTGATGAACCCGTTACTGTCGTGATTAGTGAGAAAGGTTGGGTTAGAGCCAGAACTGCTCATGGTCACGATCCACAAAGTTTTACTTTTAAATCGGGTGATGCTTTGTATGGCACCTTTGAATGTCGGACCATTGACACACTTATTATTTTTGGCAACAAGGGTCGAGTTTATTCTGTACCAGTGGCAGCACTACCAGGTGCTCGTGGCGATGGTCAACCCATTACCTCTTTAATTGATTTAGAACCAGGTACACAAATTGTGCATTTTTATGCAGGTGCTGCGCAAAATATCTTGTTGTTAAGTAGCACAAGTGGTTATGGATTTATGGCAACAGTAGAGTCTATGACCACTCGTTTAAAAGCCGGTAAAACATTTCTGGCCTGCGCTGAAAACGTAACCATTACCAAACCTTCTGTAGTGGTGGGTTCTTCTTCAGCTGCTAATCAACAAGCCGCTACTCATGTGGCTGCCGTTTCTTATTTGGGCCGCATTATTACCTTCGAAATCTCCGAACTCAAACTCATGACAGGTGGTGGAAAAGGCTTAATGCTAATTTCTCTAGAAGACAAAGACAGCCTAGCAGGAGCTGTTGCTTACACTCGTAGTATTAAGGTAAGCGGTATTGGCCGAGGCGGTAAAGCACGTGAAGAAAGTTTTGAGATTCGCTCCCTTAATAACGCCAAATCTAGCCGAGGCAAGAAAGGCAAAGCAGTAGAACTCGGCTTTAAGGTGAATTTGGTTGAACGAGTCGAATAAACAGCTGTTTCTAGTTCTCTGAAGTGACCCTAAAAAGTGGTACACCAATTTTTTAGGGTCACTTTAGCCAAGTGGGACTTAGAGGCGGCTTTTACTTTTTGACCCCACTCTTATCTTCTACTTATGCCAACAACGGAGGCAACAACTTTGTGAGTGCTGATTTTTGACTGGTTGCACTACCTAGTAAGGCAAAGCCTTTTAAATTACCATCTTCATCTTTAAACAAAGCCTCAAGCCCATCTGTAGTTTCGGTTTCTATCCACTGGCCTGTTTGGCCAATTGCTGGTGGTGACACTACCACAGGTAAAGCGGGGGTTTTAACACCCACTGGCATGGCTGGGTAATTAACAGCAGTAGGTTGACCTAATAAAGTGGGGGCTAAAGCACGAGCGGCATTCATAATTGGCATTACATAAGGTAAAACTAATCCGTCAACCTCGGCACAATCACCTAAAGCAAAAATATGCGGTAAATTAGCTTGCAAATAGCGGTTCACTACAATGCCTCTATTGACCGTAATGCCACTGGCTGCAGCCAACGCAGTACGGGGTTTTAAACCGACTGCCGAAAGCAATAAATCAGTGCTTAATTGAGTGTTATCCGACAAACCTAACTCCAAACTTCCACTAACTAAACGATTGACTGACTGCACACTTTTTCCAAAATGCCAATTCACCCCTACACTTGCCAAGGCAGTTTGCAATTTTTGCCCAGCAATGGGCGGTAATAATTTACCCAAGGCTTGCGCAGAAGGGTCAATCACATCAACTTCATAAGCCGCCAAGGCTAAATCATTGGCAAACTCACAACCAATCAAACCGGCCCCCATTATGGCTACGCGTTTTTTAGCCTCTAGAGCTTGTCTAAAATGAGCGTAATCTTGCCAATCATTAATTGATAAAATTTGATCTGCCGCATTTCCCTCTATGGGTAATCGAATAGGGTCAGCGCCCAAGGCTAAAACGAGTTGGCTATAACTCATACTACCTTCACTGGTTTCAATGGTTTTTTGTGTTGCATCAATTTTTGTCACATCGGTATGAGACAAAATTTCTAAATTAAATTGATTGGCCATTTTTTCTTGCTCAGAGCCAATTAATTGTGCAGGGTTTTTACCTGCTCCAAATGCATTACTTAATCCTGGTTTAGCATAAAAAAAGCCTTGCTCACGGGTGATTAAAGTAATGGCTTGTTGAGGTGCTAATTTGCGAACTTCTTTGGCTACTGTGAAAGCTGCCAAGCCACTTCCAATAATAACAATGGGTGCAGCATTTAAAGAAGTAGCCTCTGAGGGAGTTGATGGTGCAGATTCATTTGACATGATGGACATAAACTTTCAAAGAAAAATAAACAATAAAAAAACCACGGCTAGCATTTAAAAAAATCGCTTGCAGTGGTTTTTAAAAGAGGGAAAAATGCATGGGCTATCAGAGCTAAGCTGCTGGGCTTTTTGAATTGTTAATGATTTTTGAATTTCAAAATCATTATTGGTCAATTAAATGCGTTGTTAGCTTGCCTGCATAACTCTCAGTTTGAAGCAGTCTTATTAAATTTCAACCATTTCAAAATCTTCTTTACCAACGCCACAATCAGGACAAGTCCAAGTAGCAGGAACATCCGCCCAAGCTGTACCAGCTGCAATACCATCTTCAGGAATACCAACTGCTTCGTTATACACATAAGCACAAACAACACATTGCCAAACTTTCATTTTTTTCTCCAAACTATTTAAATTAACGATGATATGAATTATCAAAAGGCTTGAGCGGTGATTTTATTCAAAACTTGCTGATAATGGTTGGCATGCCGCTCTTCAACCTTAGCTAAAGCATTAAATCTTTTGGCAGCCTTTTCTAAAACAGCGGCAAATTGTGCTGCATGTACTTTAGATTCTTCAATTTGTTCATCTATTTCGGCTACAGCCGCTACATTACCTTCTTCAATTGCGGTTTTCTTGAAACTAGGATACATCTCGGAGTATTCATAGGTTTCACCCTCAATTGCAATTTGTAATGCTTTGGCTGGTGTCATTTCGGCTACAGGGTAGAGCAAATCCAAATGACCAAAAGCATGCATAATTTCTTGTTCAGCAGTTTCTTCAAAAGCTTTAGCTGTGACTTCATCACCTGCTACGCGGGCTAATTTAGCAAAATAGCGATATTTGGCATGAGCCATAGACTCACCAGCAAAAGCAGCTTCAAGATTTTGATAAGTTTTGATTTCTGGGCGTTTCATAATAAATTTCCTTTTAGTGCAATAACAATTAACTCGGTTGTGTTTTTTTGCAGTGTTTGCTGCATCCATGGGTTCAATTGTGAACCTGTATTATTTATCAGTCCAGTTAATAATTTTGATAAAATCAATCGATTTTTTCAATAAAGGACACTAAATGGCCGCCCTACCTACCTTTAGGCAACTTCAATATTTAATTGCCCTGTCAGATACTTTGCACTTTACCAAGGCTGCAGAAGCATGTTTTGTGAGCCAATCGACCCTTAGTGCAGGCTTAAAAGAGCTAGAAACTTTAATGGGTGTGGTATTGGTAGAGCGCGATAAACAAAATGTAGCGCTTACAGTGGTAGGCAAAGAAGTGGTGAATAGATCAAAATTATTAATGGAACAAGCCAAAGATATGATGCAATGGGCTGATTTGTCTAGTAAACCTATGCATGGAACACTAAGGATGGGGGTAATCCCCACCATCGCACCCTTTGTATTACCCGAAATAATGCCCATATTAAGGGCTCAATACCCCCATTTAAAACTGGCACTTAAAGAAGACACCAGCGCAGATTTACTCAATCAATTGCATGCCCACGAATTAGATTTTGTTTTATTTGCTTTGCCCTATGAAGCAAAAAATTTAAAAATAATAGAGTTATTTGATGATCAATTGTGGTGGATTGCTTCTAAAAATTTAGCAGGCTTTCAAGAGCAATTACCAAGCAATATAGTGGGTAAAGAGCAACAATTATTAGTATTAGAAGAGGGCCATTGTTTAAGGCAACACAGCCTTGCAGCTTGCCATGCTAAGCAACAAACCCATCAAGAAATTGAAGCCAGTAGCCTATTAACTTTGGTGCAAATGGTCGAGTCCGAAATGGGTTGGGCATTTATTCCAGAAATGGCCGTTAAAAGTGGTTTACTTAATAACACCAGCCTTATTGCACAACCGGTTGACAAAACAAAGAGTAAAAATAACAATGGTCCATCTACAAAACGGACCATTGCTTTAGCTACCCGAGCAAGCAGTGCAAAACTTCAGGAGTTTGAAGAGTTAGGGAAACTCATTCAACACCATTATAGGTTTTAAGCATCTAGGGCAGTGCGCACAGAAGCAATAAACTCTTTAGCAACTGCCACTACATTGTCGCGGCTTTCGTTTTCGATTAACTGAATGAGTCGGCTACCAATTACTACTGCATCAGCTACTGCACCCACCGCTCTAGCACTAGCGCCATCACGAATACCAAAACCCACGCCTACTGGAATATGCACGTGTTTTCTAATTTTAGGTAACATGGCGCTTACTGCATCGGTGTCTAAAGTGCCAGCACCCGTCACTCCTTTTAGTGAAACATAATACACATAACCACTGGCAATTTTGGCTACTTGAGCCATACGTTCATCGGTACTGGTAGGGGCCAACAAAAAGATTAAATCCATATGGTTAGCTTTGAGCGTAGTAGCAAACTCGACACATTCTTCGGGTGGGTAATCCACAATTAACACGCCATCTACACCAGCGGCTGCACTGTCTTTCACAAAGGCATCTTTGCCATGGCTTTGGTCGTAACGTTCTACCGGGTTGGCATAACCCATTAAAACGACAGGAGTAGTGTTATCTTTTAAGCGAAACTCTTTCACCATGGCAATAACTTGAGCCATACCTACACCCATAGCCAAGGCTTTTTCACCGGCTTTTTGAATGACGGGGCCGTCGGCCATGGGATCAGAAAAAGGTACGCCTAATTCAATTACGTTAGCACCAGCTTCTACCATGCCATGCATGATTTCAGCACTCATATCCACAAACGGAAAACCCGCTGTCACATAAGGAATTAAAGCTTTACGATTTTGTTCGGCAAGGGTTTTAAAAGTAGTTGCAATACGGCTCATTACAGGCCTCCTTTCACAGATTGTCCACGGCAGCTTGGACGGCAATAAAAATCAGCGCCGCTTAAGTCGGCTACTGTACCAATGTCTTTATCGCCACGGCCCGATAAATTCACTAAAATATTTTGATCTGGGCGCATAGTTTTAGCTAGTTTCATGGCATAAGCCACTGCATGGCTAGATTCAAGGGCAGGAATAATGCCTTCGGTGCGGCATAAATAGTGGAAGGCTTCTAGGGCTTCTTTATCGGTAACGCCTACATATTCGGCGCGACCGGTGTCTTTTAACCAAGCATGTTCCGGACCCACACCAGGATAGTCAAGGCCAGCACTTACCGAGTGAGTTTCAGTAATTTGGCCATTGGCATCTTGCAAAATATAAGTGCGGTTACCGTGTAAAACGCCAGGGCTGCCTTTTTGTAACGACGCAGAATGACGCTCTGTATCGAGACCTTCACCAGCAGCTTCTACACCAATTAAACGGGTATTTTGATGATCAATATAAGGGTAAAAAATACCCATGGCATTACTGCCACCACCCACACAAGCTACTACTGCATCGGGTTGTTTGCCACCAGTGTGATGGGGCATTTGAGTTAAACACTCTTGACCAATAATGCTCTGGAAGTCGCGTACCATCATTGGGTAAGGGTGTGGGCCAGCTACCGTACCAATAATATAAAAAGTGTTTTCAACGTTGGTTACCCAGTCACGCATGGCTTCGTTTAAGGCATCTTTTAAAGTTTTACTACCCGACTCAACCGGTACTACTTTAGCACCCAATAAATGCATACGGTACACATTAGGACTTTGACGTTTTACGTCTTCGCTACCCATGTACACTACACACTCTAAACCATAGCGGGCACAAATAGTAGCAGTGGCAACACCATGCTGACCTGCTCCTGTCTCTGCAATCACGCGTGGTTTACCCATACGTTTTGCCAACATGGCTTGACCAATCACATTATTGATTTTGTGGGCACCAGTATGATTTAAATCTTCGCGTTTTAAATAGATTTGCGCACCACCTTGTTCTTGGCTCATCCGAGCAGCATGATAAATAGGTGATGGCCGACCTACAAAATGAGCTAATTCATATTTGAATTCAGCAATAAATTCTGGGTCATTTTGGTATTTGGCATAGGCATCTTTTAACTCACTAATGGCATGGGTTAAAGTTTCGCTAATAAAACTACCACCATATTGACCAAAGTGGCCTGATGCGTCGGGTTGTTGATATTGACTCATAATAAATAAAATAAAAAGAATAAAGGAAATTTCGAAAAAAATCGAAGATTTTAAAAAACAGGAGTGGGATTTGGCTAGGTTGAGGGTGACAACAAGTGTTGAAACATTGGCTTTAGACGATTCTAATGAAAGTGCTGTTGCACTTTAAAATGAAATCTTAAAAGCGGGCGAGCAAGTGCATGCCTAGCTAAATAGGTCAGCTTCGATCGTCTTTACAAATCTGCGTCCACCAGACAAAGCGGGCAGAGAGTTGGCGTTTAGAGCAGGCTGTAATCACTTGATAAATGCGTTAAAGCAGGAAAGGGAAATAATCAAAAAGTGAATTTTAAAATACAATATTCAAAAAACACTGCAATTGCTGAAAATTTTAGCACGACAAAAGCCAGATTGTGCAATAGCCAAATTAAACTTCCATCATCCTTTAAGATTGAATAAAAATGGAATTACAAGAAATACTTTATTGTCAGGGTTTTGGGACCCGTAGAGTCTGTGCTGGTTTAGTACAACAAGGTTGGGTAACGGTTTATGAAAACGGCCAAACCACAGGCGAAAAATGCTTAGATGCATTTCAGGAGTTTAAAACAGAAGGCTTAGAGTTGGATGTCCAGGGTAAACGTTGGCCTTTTCATGCCAAAGCCTACATCATGCTCAATAAACCTATGAATGTGGAGTGTTCACAAAAACCATCGGTGTACCCAAGCATTTATAGTTTATTACCACCACCCTTAAGGCAACGTCCACAAAAAGGCGCAGTAGATGGTGTGCAAGCAGTAGGCCGTCTTGATCAAGACACCACGGGTTTATTATTGCTCAGTGATGACGGTAAATTTATTCACAAAATGAGTTCACCCAAAACACATCTACCCAAGGTGTATCATGCAACTGTTAAGCACCCTCTTGATCAAAAACAAATTGATAAATTGTTAAGTGGAGTAGTGTTAGATGATGATCCCAAACCTGTGAAGGCATCATCTTGTCAAATTTTATCTCCTAATTTGTTGGAATTGGTTTTAACCGAGGGTAAATATCATCAGGTCAAACGTATGGTAGCTGCAGTTAGCAACCGTGTAGAAGGTTTGCATAGAGCCAAAATTGGTGGCCTTGAGTTACCTGTTGATCTAGCCCCAGGTCAATGGCGTTGGCTAAGTCCTGCCGACTTTAATCTCTTAATGCAAAAGTAAATGAGCTTTTATCAATGAGTTTTGTACTCATCAATCTATTTTGGAAACTCAATGAAATTAATGCTTAGTTCATTTTGGCGTGCAGCAGCTTATTGTGCGCACCCAAAAATCATTTTGTTATCGCTTATTCCTATTGCTATTTTGGCATTAGGGTTTGTCGCATTGGGTATTTGGGCATGGGATCCGGCCCAAGCATGGGTGGGTGCATTTTTAGATTCCTGGTCTTTAGCGCAAAACCTATGGACTTGGTTGGAGTCGGTGGGTTTGGCTAAAGTGAAAGTGTTTTTAGTACCTATTTTGGTGATTTTATTAGCTACACCAGTTATTATTTTGGCTTGTTTAATGGGAGTAGCTATTTTTATTACTCCTGCTATTTTGCAAATCATAGGTAAAAGTAGATTCAAAGATTTGGCAATTAAAAACAATACGAGTTGGGTACAGTCGGCCTTTTATTCGTTCGGCGTGGCCTGTATTGCTATTTTGTTATTGTTAATATCATTGCCTTTTTGGCTATTTCCGCCAGTTGCTATGTTGGTTCCGCCTTTAATTTGGGGTTGGCTGACCTATAAAGTCATGACTTTTGACGCATTGTCTTTGCATGCCACTCAAGAAGAAAGAAAACGACTGGTTAAAACCCATCGTGGTCCACTTTTAGTAATCGGTATTTTGGCGGGTTATCTAAGCGCTGCACCTAGCATGGTTTGGTTTTCAAGTGCCATTTTTGCAACTGTATTTGTATTCTTGATTCCGCTGGCCATATGGTTATATACCTTGGTGTTTGCCTTTACTTCTTTATGGTTTGCGTTTTATTGTCTAACCGCGCTCGAAGAGATGCGAAACCAAGAAAATGCACCAAAAACTGCCACTAATCAAGATGGAAGCACTATTATTGTGCAGGCTAAAACTATTGAAAACCCTACTCAAGAGCCACAAGCTTTAATCAAAACCGAGCTTTAAATTATTGAGACCTGTTGGTAAGCATCAAACGACTCACTAATTGAAAGGTGAAAGGCTTCACAATAAATGCACTAATTATGTGCAATATTGTTGATTAAGCACTATTGCTGTGCGCATACACAGTTGCTTTTGTTTTTTTGTTTTTTTTCTAAAAAACAGCCTGTTATTAGGCAAGCAAGATTAATTTCAGGTGACAATAGGGGGTTGAGTTAAAACTTGTTAATGAATGGCTTTTGCTTTCAAAAATCGCAAAATTAAGCCGTTCAAAAAGCAAAAATGGTATGTCCATTTTTTTAAAGCGCGCAGCATTCTTTTTTACAGCATCGGTAGAACGGTATGTATTGGTTTTGCTAGTGTTTTTCTAAGTTTTTAGCTAAAAATAAATGGTTTATTAAACTATTTATTTTTTTGGCACAAAACCTGCTTAGTATTAAGCATTAATTTTTTTATTTAACCACCTCCCAAGGAGCACTAAATGGCTAAGACGGTCGCAGACGTGATGAACATGGTTAGCGAAAACGAAGTCAAATTTGTTGACTTTCGTTTCACTGACACTCGTGGTAAAGAGCAGCATGTAACAGTGCCTGTTTCTCACTTCGACGAAGATAAATTCAGCGATGGACACGCATTTGACGGTTCATCAATTGCAGGTTGGAAAGGTATTGAAGCATCTGATATGTTGCTCATGCCAGATCCAAACACTGCCAACATCGATCCATTCTTCGAAGAAACCACATTGATTTTGACATGTGACGTTTTAGAGCCAGGTGACGGTAAAGCTTATGACCGCGATCCACGTTCTATTGCTAAACGTGCTGAAGCGTACCTCAAGTCTTCTGGCTTAGGTGACACAGCTTATTTTGGTCCAGAACCAGAATTTTTCATTTTTGACGGTGTACGTTGGAAAAATGAAATGGGTGGCGCTTCATTCCAAATCGACGAATACGAAGCACCTTGGAATACCAATGCTAAATTAGAAGGCGGTAACCGTGGTCACCGTCCTACAGTTAAAGGCGGTTATTTCCCAGTTCCACCAGTTGACAGCACACAAGATATGCGTGCTGAAATGTCTTTAATCCTTGAAGGCGTTGGTATTCCTGTTGAAGTGTTCCACCATGAAGTAGCTGGCGCAGGCCAAAACGAAATTGGTACTAAATTTAGTACTTTAGTAGAACGTGCTGACTGGACTCAATTGCAAAAGTACGTTATCTGGAACGTAGCTAACGCTTATGGCAAAACAGCTACTTTCATGCCAAAACCATTGGTTGGCGATAACGGTTCTGGTATGCACGTTCATCAATCCGTTTGGAAAGACGGCAAAAACTTGTTCGCTGGCAACGGCTACGCAGGTTTGTCAGACTACGCGCTTTACTACATCGGCGGCATCATCAAGCACGCACGTGCATTGAACGCC
>JALQUL010000373.1 GCA_023260735.1 Limnohabitans sp.
AATGTAAGCGAACAAAAACCAAACACCAAAAATACTATTTTAGTAGTGGGTGATAGTTTATCTGCTGAATACGGTTTACAAAGAGGCACGGGTTGGGTGCCATTATTAGAGAAAAAATTATTAAGCCAACAGTTGGACTACAGCATTAGCAACCAAAGTATTAGTGGCGATACCAGCTTTGGTGGCAAAGCTCGCTTTAAAACCGCCTTAGAAAAAACAAAGCCCAGTATTGTTATTTTAGAGCTAGGCGCCAACGATGCCTTGCGAGGTTTAGATTTAAAACAAACCAAGAGTAATTTAGCCTATATGATTGATTTAGCGCTAGAACAAAAAGCAAAAGTGCTATTGTTGGGTGTTCAAATGCCGCCTAACTACGGGCCCCAATATGCGCAGCAATTTGCCGCCATTTACCCACAATTGGCCAAAGAGAAAAAAATAGCAGTCGTGCCTTTTTTCTTAAAAGGGGTAGCTGATATTGCCGATACCACCCGCTATATTCAAGCCGATAGATTACACCCTAATGAAGCCGCACAGCCCATTATTTTGAATAATATTTGGCCTCAATTACTACCTCTATTGAACAAAAACAAAGTCTCATCCTCCTCTAAGAAAGCATCCTAAAAAATGGCAGTTCAACTAATTAGTGCTGCACAAGCCCTACACACTCTTGATAGTTTTAGCGTGGTAATTGATGCCCGCAGCGAAGATGAACATGCTTTAGATCATTTGCCCACGGCACTGAACTGGCCCACCTTAAATAATCAAGAACGAATTTTAGTAGGTACTTTGTATAAACAACAGGGTGCTTTTGAAGCTAAAAAAATAGGCGCCAGTTTGGCAGCGGCCAATATTAGTCGTCATATCCAAGAAAATGTTTTGCAACTACCAATTACTTGGAAGCCTTTGTTGTATTGCTGGAGAGGTGGTAAACGCAGTGGCTCTTTAGCCTTGATCCTCGATCAAATTGGTTTTAAAGTGAGTTTAATTGAAGGTGGCTATAAGGCTTTTAGAGCCGAACTGGTCAAAAACATTGCTGAATTGGCTGTAAAAATTCAATTTAAAGTGGTATGCGGTTTAACGGGTTCTGGCAAAACTAGGTTGCTGCATGAATTGGCTAGGCAAGGTCATCAAGTGTTAGATTTGGAAGCCCTTGCCCACCATAGAAGCTCGGTGTTAGGTCTAATGCCAGGTGACCATCAACCTTCACAAAAAGCCTTTGATACTGCCATTTGGGATGTGTTGCGCCAGTTAGATTTAAGCCGACCTGTATTTGTAGAGTCGGAGAGTAAAAAAGTAGGCAATGTAGCCATTCCCGAAACCTTAATGGAAGCAATGCGGCAAAGCCCCTGTGTGATATTAGAACTTGGTTTAGAGCACCGAATTGAATTGCTGATGCAAGACTATGCCCACTTTAGCCAAGATAGCAATAGCTTTATAACAAGGCTTAATACCCTCACCCAAAGCCTTGGCAAAAAACAAATAGAGAGCTGGTCCGAATTAGTGCAACAAGCACAAACTCCACAAGTAGTCAAAGAACTTTTGCAATTGCATTACGACCCCATTTATGTGAGCTCTTCACAGCGTAATTTTTTGCAGTATAAAAATGCCAATACTTATAAGCTTGGGGGTTTAGAGGCAAGTGAATTAGCGAGAGTGGCTGGCGAAGTGGCGCTTGCTAACTAATATTGGCTAATTGGTTTGCATAAGTGATTTTGATTGAAGATGGGTTGGCATTGAGATGTAGCTTCGGTTGTTAAAAAATAACCGACTTTTTAACTATTTTTAGACTTCATGTTTTGCTCAAGAATATAAATATCTTCTTCAAATTTTTCGGTGCACTTAGTAAAAACTAAAGAGGCATCATTTAAGCCTTTGATGTAATATTGGCTACAAAAGTTTTTAATAATATTTTCAGACACCTGTAGTAGTTCAAGATTACCTGCTTTGATGTCTATTTTATTTAATTCTAAAGACAGCATATTACTTAACTCAATGGTATATTGTTTTTCAGTTTTCATGATTAATTGTTTATTGTTTGTTTTTTATTAAGGCTGCGATTTTTTAATTCGGAAATAAAGTTTAAGATTAAAAAATAGGGATATAAAAAAAGTATTAGGCAAAACAGCTTAATAAAAGGTTTTAATTCAACTTAAAAATGGGACTATTCCAGCAGAATTTATTTATTGAAAAAATTCGCTTGCACATCCAAATTTGCTTAATTTGACCAAGACCAACATCTTGCCTATGTTCTGGAATTAGGCCCATTTCTATCTACTTGTAACTTTGCTTAATTCCATATGGCACCTTTGTATATACCAACTAAAATATTTTTTTTGATGCATGAAGTAACTTTCATGTTGCAAAAAACCGTTCTTTTGGTGTGTGTATATGCTATATGAATCAA
>JALQUL010000188.1 GCA_023260735.1 Limnohabitans sp.
CTAAACTCACGACGAATCACCTCATCACGAGTTCGTGAATTACCTGCAATATTAATTTTACGTACGTAAGCCCTAACGCCTGGTTCAGCTTTTAAAACAATTGAAACCAATCCTTTTTGACGATCTAGTGTTGGCACCGCTTCAATTTTAGCAAAAGCGTAACCAAAAGATCCAAAGGTGTTACTAAATGCCTTGGTGGTTGCAGACAACTTCTCTACATTAAAGTTTTTACCGACTTGAATTTCAACTAAAGACTTAAACTCCTCCTCTTTGCCAAGAAAGTTACCGTCCAATTTAACTGATGAAACTACAAAAGGTAAGCCCTCAGAAATTTTGACTGTAATATCAATCGAAGATTGATCTTGGGAAGCTACTATTTCTGGGGGTTCAGAACGATACTCAATATAACCATTGGATAAATAAAATGAACGTAAGGCTTCTAGGTCAGCAGCAAATTTAGTTTTAGAATAACGGTTGCTTTTGGTATACCAACTTAACCAGCTGCCTGTATCAGAACTTAACTGATCAAGTAACCGCGACTCGCTAAAAGCCTTATTTCCTTCAATCTTAATACTATTGATTTTTGCAACTTCGCCTTCGGTAATAGAAAAATTTAAATTCACACGATTGCGATCAATCGGACTTGCAGTAGTTTGAATATTGGTTGTAAAAAAGCTTTTTGACAAATACAGGCGTTTAATTTCTTGCTCGGCTTTGTCAACTACTGCTTTGTCGTAGGGCCTGCCGTCTAATACGCCTACATCAGTTAAGATTTTTGTTAATAATTCTTTTTCAAACTCCTTGTTACCACTAAACGTGATACCTGAAATCGTGGGTCGCTCTTCAACCAACACTACCAACACATCTCCTGTTTGGGTAATTTTTACATCCTTGAATAAACCCAAAGCGATTAAATTTCGAATAGAAAGAGTTGCTTTTTCATCATCATATGTATCACCAATTTGAAACGGTAAGGTAGCAAATACGGTGCCAGCTTCGACTCGTTGCAAACCCTCGACACGAATATCTTTGACGATAAAAGGCTCTAGCGCAAAGGCGTTAGATGCAAAGCATGCCATTATAGAAAGCATCAAAGTTGCATTCGAAATTAGATGTTTTTTGATTTTCATATTCAGTTTACGTAACAATTTGGATCATGCTTGGTTCTTTACCGTTGAATAATAGCCTAAACCAAGCCAATAAAATTAACAATTACAGTTATAAATGACGTGTGATGTCGTTGTAGACTCCTACTACCATCATCATAAGTACAATAACGAGTCCTAGCTTTTGCAACCATATATTAACCTGCTCAGAAACAGGGCGCTTAGTGATGCCTTCCCACAAATAATACATGAGATGGCCACCGTCTAAAACCGGTAACGGTAATAAGTTAAGCACACCTAAACTTACACTCACTACACCTAAAAAAATCAAATAGGAAACCAGCCCATAACTCGCTGTTTTGCCAGCATATTCTGCAATAGAAATAGGCCCACTTAAATTTTTTATTGATGCTTCACCGATTAGCATTCTACCAATTGTTCTTAACATAAGAACAGACATTTCGTATGTTCTTATAAAAGCACCAGAAATTCCATCTATAAAACCAGCCTTCACTAAAACCGTTGCTGCATTCATTTCAAAGGCGACACCAATTTTGCCCACCCTTTGGCCATCCACCAATTCGGTTTTCACTTGTACTGCGATTTCTTCAGGCTTATTTTGACGCAAAACCGTCCAAATCTCTACCTTCTTTTCGGCTTCAGCGGTATTTTGCTCTTTGACCCATCGCATCAGACTCGCCGTATCATTAATTTCTAGTTCACCAATTTTAATGACTTTATCACCTACTTCTAAGCCGGCAGCATGGGCTGTACCATTAGGTATAACTTGTGCAATTACAGGTTCAAAATAAGGTCCTACCAATCCAATTTCATACAAAAAAGCTTTTCCCATTTCTTCATACTGCAAACTACTCAAGGGCAGTTCAAGTACGATGGGACTAGGTTGATTCGGACGTTCAACGAGTAAATAAACGTCTTTTTTATCTAAGCCACTTTGAGTTAATATCCACGCAAAATCAGAAAACGATTGAACTGCCTTGTAATCAGTTGAATTAGGGTTTAATTTTTGAGCAGCGACTTGTTCTTCAGTCATGACACCAATGATTTTATCTTTGGCTAAAAACCCAGCTTTTTCTACTAAAGATTGAGACGGAGGGGTTGCGATAACCGCTTGCACTTCAGTTTGTCCCACCCAAGCCACTACGCTATATATAGCAACTGCAAGCACCAAGTTACAAATTGGTCCCGCTGCAACAATTGCTGCTTTCTTTTTTAATGACTGACGATTAAATGCTCTGGGCAAATCAACGGGTGCTACCTCACCCTCTCGCTCGTCAGCCATTTTGACGTACCCACCCAAGGGTAAGGCAGATAATACATATTCAGTATCTGAGTTTTTAGGTTTCCAACGCCATAAGACTGGGCCAAAACCAACTGAAAAACGTTCGACCTTCACACCGCACAATAATGCCATTTTGTAATGCCCATATTCATGGACTACTACTAAAATAAAAATCGCAATTAAAAATGCAATGATGGTTAATAACATTAATGAGTCAACTTTCTAGTAATCAAATCGGTTGCAATACTTCTAGTTTTTTGATCCAGTTCAATTAAGTCTTCAATGGAGTCTATACTCCCTGCTTGAATGTGAGCTAAAGACTCCTGAATAATAAGTGAAATTTGGTCAAACCTTATTTGCTTATCTAAAAATGCTGCTACAGCAATTTCATTGGATGCATTTAATACAACACAACTTCCTGCAGGCCCCCTTAAGCAATCCCATGCCAAAGCTAATGCAGGAAAACGCTCGGGATGATCATTTTGATCTATCGCCTCAAAAGTTAAATCTTTCATCGTTTTAAAGTCTAATTTAGGAGCTCCACTTGTTATTCGTTGAGGCCATGCCAAACCATATGAGATTGGCATACGCATATCGGGAGTTCCTAACTGAGCCATAACAGAGGTATCGACAAATTGCACCATAGAATGAATTACGCTTTGCGGATGAATGACCACATCAATTTGGTCAGGGCTCATATTAAACAAATATTTGGCCTCTACTACCTCAAGTGCTTTGTTCATCATGGTTGCAGAGTCAACCGATATTTTACGACCCATTACCCAGTTAGGGTGTGCACAGGCTTGTTCTGGCGTAACATCTCGTAAAGTAAAAGGATTGCGAGTTCTAAAAGGTCCACCCGAAGCCGTTAAAATAATTTTTTCAACTTGCTTGGACCATTGAGTTCTATCAGTTGGTAGCGCTTGAAAAATAGCTGAGTGCTCACTATCAATGGGTAATAAAGTAGCCCCTCCTTGCTCGACAGCTGAACAGAATAAATCTCCACCCACTACTAAGGCTTCTTTATTGGCGAGCAAAAGACGTTTACCTGCCTTAGCTGCAGCAATTGAAGAACGTAAGCCAGCCGCACCTACAATCGCAGCCATTACAATATCAACGCTCTCATGAGAGGCAATAAAATCAATCGATTTTTCGCCCGTTAAAACTTCACATTTCAGGCCTTGTGCCTTGATTTTATCTTGCAAAATTTTCCCATGTTCGGGACTCACCATAACTACCCATTCGGGCTGATACTTTAAACATTGTTGCCAAATTCTATCTACACTGGTACTGGCACTTAATGCAAAAACTTTAAAATCATCAGGGTGACGATCAAGCACATCTAAAGTGTTTTGTCCGATTGAACCAGTTGAACCTAAAACGCTGACTAGTTTTTTCATTGTAATTACATCCAATCAGACAGCGCCAATGCCAAGGGTAAGGTAGGTAAAAGGGCGTCTATTCTATCTAGTACACCACCATGGCCAGGTAGTAAGCGACTCGAATCTTTGGCACCAGCGGTACGCTTCATAAGTGACTCGACTAAATCACCCGCAATACTAAAACCCACCATTGCAATAATAGCAAAACAAAATAAAGAAAAAGAAGACGCATGAACCAAGCTATAAAAACTAGTATTAACTTGGTACTTCTGATCAAAAGTCATCCAAATATAAGCTAGAGCAAAAACCGACAAACAACCACCAATTGCACCCTCTTTACTTTTGCCAGGACTAATACTGGGTGCTAATTTAGTTTTAAACACTTTGCCACTTAACATTTTACCAAAAACATAGGCACCGATGTCCGCTGCCCATACCAAGGCTAGAGTAGAGAGTAAAAAATTGATTCCCTTTGCACGTGCCTGGGAAACCGCTAACCAAGTCATAAGTAATAAAATGAAACCTAGAAAAACTCTTACCCATGGCGACAAATTGGTCCAATTAATTAAACCGCTATTTAACATCCAAATGGAAAATAAAAACCAAAAAATACTAAAGAACAACCAAACAATTGAACTTACATTGGCAACTATCCCAAAATAATGCAGACAAGAAGCACACACCAACCAAAGCGCAGCAAAAAATAAAGAGGAGGAAGGCGTTGCTTTATTTAAATTAGACCACTCCCACATCGCTGCAGCCAAAAACAATCCGGCGAGAATATAGAATGGCACAGGGCCCGTTAAAAACAAAACAGGTAAGATAATGAGTAACAATATGACCGCAGTCACGATTCTAGGAAGTAACATGGTCGAAAAAATTCAGTTGGTAATAGTTAGATAGAGGAAGAAGCTTGAACTTGATC
>JALQUL010000027.1 GCA_023260735.1 Limnohabitans sp.
GCAGCATAGCAGCGACTTCTTGAATGCGCTTTTGTCGGTCAGCTTTTGCCACTTTACGCATTTCAAGGGCAAAGCCAATATTTTCGGCCACACTCATGGTAGGGTACAAAGCATAACTTTGGAACACCATGGCAATATCACGCTGTGCAGGTGCTACGCCCACCACATTGCGGTCACCAATTTTGACTTCACCTTCGCTAGGCTCTTCTAAGCCGGCAATAATATTAAGCAAAGTGGACTTACCGCAACCCGATGCGCCAACTAAAATTAAGAATTCTCCGGGAGCCACTTCAATATCAATTTTTTTCAAAACTTCAACTGCTTTGTCGCCTTTGCCGAATACTTTACGAATACCGTTGATGTGTAATGCAGATGCCATCATTAATTCCTCATTAACCCTTCACCGCACCAGCGGTAAGACCTTTAACAAAATATTGTCCAGCCAAGACATAAACCAACAGGGTTGGTAAACCTGCAATGATTGCAGCAGCCATATCGATGTTGTAGTTTTTCACGCTACTGGTGGTGTTCACCATATTGTTCAGACCCACCGTGACGGGTTTACTATCAGCACCGCTGAAGGCCACGCCAAACAAAAAGTCATTCCAAATATTGGTAAATTGCCAAATTAATGTGACCATTAAAATAGGCGTTGACATTGGCACTACCACTCGGAAAAAGATTTTCCAGAAACCAGCGCCATCAATGCGAGCGGCATTGACCAACTCTTTAGGTATAGCAGCATAATAATTACGGAAGAATAAAGTAGTGCCTGCCAAGCCAGCTAAACAGTGCACCAAAATCAAACCATAAATAGAACTAGATAAACCTAAATAACCTAAGATTTGTGACATGGGTAATAACACCACTTGGAATGGCATAAATACACCAAACAGCATAAAACCAAATAAAACTTCACTGCCTCTAAAGCGCCACATACTTAAAACATAGCCGTTGATAGCACCCCACAATGTAGAAATTAAAACTGCAGGAACTACCATCACAATAGAGTTCATGAAGAAAGGTTTTAGACCTCGGCAATCGGTGCCAGTACAAGCCTCTGACCAAGCATTTCTCCATGCATCGAAACTAATACTGGTGGGTAAACTCATTAAGTTTCCCGTTCTAATTTGTTCGGCATCTTTAAAGGAGGTAATGACCATCACCACCATAGGTGCCAAGAACAACATAGCAGCCACCAACAAGGTGGTATAGATAAGCGTACGAGCTAAAAATTTTGCATTCATATCAATTTTTTTCTTTACAGCAAAAGTGATGATTAGTGTTCATGTGCTTTGGCACGTAATTCACTGTATAAATAAGGCACTACTATTGCTGCAACCGTTGCAAGCATCATGGTGGCACTCGCTGCACCTAATCCAATTTGTCCGCGGTTAAAACTCATCACATACATAAAGGTCGCTGGCACATCGGTAGAAAAGCCTGGTCCACCACCGGTTAATGCCATGACTAAATCAAAACTCTTAATTGATAAGTGTGAAAGCACCATAATGGTAGAGAATACGACAGGACGTAATACTGGCAAAATAATACGCCAATAAATACGTGGCAAACTTGCGCCATCTATTTGAGCCGCTTTAATAATGCTATCGTCAATACCACGCAAGCCTGCTAAAAACAGTGCCATGGCAAATCCCGCTGATTGCCAAACACCAGCAATGACCACACAATAAATAGCGGTATCGCCTTGCACCAACCAGTCAAATGTAAAACTAGTCCAACCCATATCATGCATGAGTTTTTCCAAACCCAAACTGGGGTTTAAAATCCACTTCCAAGCGGTACCCGTCACAATAAATGACAAGGCCATTGGGTATAAATATATGGTTCTAATAATGCCTTCTGCACGAATTTTTTGATCGAGCAAAATAGCCAAAAACAAACCAATAATAATAGAGCCGCCAACATATAAAACCGAGAAAATACCTAGGTTTTTAAGTGCAACCCACCATCTATCCATGTCGAATAAATTGATGTATTGCTCCAAACCAACGAATTCATCGTAGTTAGGAAGCATGCGAGATCCGGTAACCGACAAAATGCCGTTCCAGATCATTAATCCATAAATAAAAGCAAAGCCTAATACAAAGCCAGGTGCAATAACTGCTTTGGGTAGCCAAGATTCAATGCT
>JALQUL010000086.1 GCA_023260735.1 Limnohabitans sp.
GAAGTAATCGAATTGGCAAAGGCTGTAGCAGAACTCCCACAAATCACCTTAAGAGGATTAATGGCTATACCTGA
The DNA here is from genome assembly GCA_023260735.1 of Limnohabitans sp. Taxonomy (GTDB): domain Bacteria; phylum Pseudomonadota; class Gammaproteobacteria; order Burkholderiales; family Burkholderiaceae_C; genus JALQUL01. Next base: position 75 of record JALQUL010000086.1, read on the forward strand.
GCCTTACCCTTCTTACCAAGAAACTCTCACAAGCCATTTATTATTAAAAACGATTTTTAATGACTTAAATGCACAAGGCTTTCAACTAGATACTCTCTCAATGGGTATGAGTGCTGACCTTGAGGCCGCCATAGAAGCAGGTAGCACTATGGTGAGAGTGGGCTCTGCCATTTTTGGTAGTCGTGCCCCAAAAAACTAAACTTAATTTTACACAAGTAGCAGCATCCTATTTGTTCAATTCAAATTGAATTTATTAGATAATGCCTTATATAAGTTGAGTGCTTCAACTGGCCTACGCTAACTCAAAAGAGAAACCAAAATGACAAAATTAAGCCCCATACACCAGCCTAAAGAACAAGAATCTTTAATTGAATATCCATGCCAATTTCCAATCAAAGTAATGGGTTTAAAAGTTGACAACTTGGTTCACGCCATTACGGAAGTAGCTAAAGCTTTTGACCCTAGCTTTGATGCTAGCACCATAGAATTGCGTGAAAGTTCAACCGGCAAATATTTAGGCATTACGATCACAATTTTAGCCACCAGCCGAGAACAACTTGACGAACTTTATCGCACCTTAAGCACACACCCATTGGTCAAAATTGTGTTGTAAGGGTTGCATTCAAAAATAAAAAAGCCCTCTTTTGAGGTTTTTTTGTAACGATTGTTACTGCATTGCTACCGATGTTTGTGCCAAACCAGAATAACTCTCTAGGGTAGCTTCAACTTCTTCTTGGGTGGGTGCGTTTTCTTGCCAAGCACGTAAATGTTGTTGAAATATTTCGGCCCAAGAACCATCTAGATATACCTCTTTACCTACTCTTTTATCGACAATCTCAAAACCATACCGCTCAAGTTGAGGTGGGACGTTTTTGACTCCTGTCACAGGGTTGGAATTTAAACTGCCAACCACCTGCCCGACTTCAGTGGTGCTTGTAGTGTCTGCTTGTAAAGCCATTACTACAAAAGTCTCTGAGTCATAAAGCATTTGCATATTAATTTCCTTCTATTTAGCAAGAACAAACAAAGTGATTGGTATTTGGGTATAACAAAGTAGATTTCAAGTTCACTATGGTTTTTGTCACAATAATTTAAAAATTGAAATGCGTCAATTTTTATTTTAAAACTTGTGAGAAATATATCTAATTGCTTGTTAAATCTTATAGTGACTCACTAATTTAACAGCTTTATTGCCCCATCCAAGTTGCATCAAATCCAGCACCATTGAGTGGGGTTTGTTTAATTCTTATTGGCATGTATTGTAGTTCTTTGGCCATCCATAATTCTAATTGAGCATCATAGGGTTTTCGGGCTTGTCTTTGTAGTTTAAGGGTTTCATAAGACTTACCAGATACATTAAGCGACTCGATTGACACCACATTAAACACCCAAGCTTCCGCTAACTCAGAATTTGCCACCTGAATCACAATATTTTGACCTGCCTTAAACCGGTCTGGATCGGCACCAATAATAGAGGCTAATTGCAAAACAACAGAAAATCTGTCTTGAGCGCCTGGCATCATGGCAGTTTTTCCCTCTTTTTTGCTAAAACTGATTTGTTGATTGTCATAGTCAAAATGAGCGGCTGTCTCGGAGCTGCGAAATCTTTTTTCAGAGAAATGAATCGGTTGTAGTCCTAACTCTCTCAAATAACCTTGGCTGGCCCAACGAATGGTGTAAATAATAGCAGCAGTGGCCTCGAATGTGAGTTGATAACTAGCAGGGTCGGGTTGACTCCAAGTAAGAGTAGCAGCCCCGCCTGGCGCTACTACATTAACCGCTTGAACTTTATAGCGTAAGGTTTTAGGTTGAGGGATTTTGACTGTCTCAAAACTAGAGATAAGAGTTTCGGTGCCAAGCTTGGCTTCTGAGGCAACACTTTTTGCCATTTGAGCTAATTTTTCTTGTCTGGCTAATTTGAGTTCTTGTTCGTATAAAAGCTGTTGCTTGACCAACTCCTC